>NZ_JAFCAC010000014.1:0-1161 GCF_018588165.1 Thermoanaerobacter sp. CM-CNRG TB177 | reverse complement strand
TTGCTACATCTATCCATATGTCTTCTGCTTTCTCTCCTACGTATGCCTTGTAATGCACATTTCTCAGTACATTTGGGAGTTAAAATAAAATTGTGTCCACTGTATAATTAGAATTGAAATAATCCTCAAAGGAGGTCACCGAGAATGAATAAAAACGAAATTTATGAAACTGCTAAAAACATGGCTGTAGAGCAAGTATTAAATATGTATTGCTCTAAAGATGATCCTAACCGCCCAGCTTTAAAGCAACTCTTAGAAAACTTGCTCGATTGTTTTATGTTGTCGGAAAGAACTGTTTACCTTGCTAAAAACAATAATGACAAAGGCAATGGTTTTTACGATAGAAAACTTGCAACTCCTGTTGGCAGTCTTGAAATCTCTGTCCCTCGCACACGTACTGGTAATTTCCGACCTTCTATCCTCCCTGACCGCTACAAAAGAGTTGATAGTTCATACACTGGCCTGCTTATGTCTTTAGTTGTCAATGGTTATTCCGAAAGTTCCCTTGTCCAGACTTTGAAAGCTTTGAATCTTCCATATTCCGAAAATGAAATACTAAAAATCAAAGAAAACCTCAAAAATGAGCTTCAGTTATTCAAACAAAGAGAACTACCAACAAGTGCTTTTGCTCTCATCATCGATGGTTATCTCTTTCAAAATATCCTCGATTTGTTAAAGCAATATCAGAAAAAGCAGAGTTTTATCTTGCCCATATAAAATACCCTGAGGAATTAAGGAAGCATATCTATACCACAAACGCCGTTGAAAGTGTAAATAGCATGATTGAAAAGATTAGAGTAAATTCAGGTGGATACTTTCAGTCTGTTGAAGTCTTAGAAATTAATATTTACTTACAGCGAGAGAACTTACGCCGTACAAAATGGAAACATGGAGTTCCCAGTATTAGAAAATGCATCAATAGCATAACCCAACTTTACAACTTACGTTATAAGTTGGAAACACAAAATTCTTGACAAGTCTCGTACATTTCTACCATTTTTCTCTTCTTTACCTTCATGTATGTATATCAATCGCGGTGTTTCATTGCTGCCATCTTGCAAAGGCACATGGTCTTCATCTGCTTCTATGTATAATACCCTTACTTCTTTCTTCTCTTTTATTTCTCTCTTTACTTCTACTTCTCCTATTTCCCTTATTGCG
>NZ_JAFCAC010000013.1:0-19722 GCF_018588165.1 Thermoanaerobacter sp. CM-CNRG TB177 | reverse complement strand
CATTTTTCAAGGTCCCTCTCTGCCTCACCGCAGCTCCTCTATATTATCAAATCTTCAGCTTCCTGTCAAGTCCTTTTGTCGCTTTGATTTTGTCGCTTTAGTAGCGACGAAATATAATATACCATGATTCTTTAATAGACTCAAGTAGTATATAATGCTATTTTATCGTTTTTTATTGAAATATCAGCTCTTTTCTTTTAATATCTTTAAAATACTAAGTAATTCTCTATATTACGATTGTTCTTGTTGTTTTTACATAACAAAAAAAAGAGCCAAAGGCTCTTTTATCTCTTTGAAAATTGGGGAGCTTTTCTTGCTTTTTTGAGTCCGTATTTTCTTCTTTCTTTCATTCTTGGATCTCTTGTCAAGAATCCGGCTTTCTTCAAAATAGGTCTTAATTCACTATCAACTTTTACTAATGCACGAGCAATACCAAGTCTTACTGCTCCCGCTTGACCTGTAAGTCCTCCTCCGGATACTTTTGCGTATACATCGAATTTGTCTATTGTTTCTGTTAAAATTAAAGGTTGTTTAACAGTATACTTTAAAGTATCTAATGTAAAATACTCCTCCAGAGGTCTATTATTAATTATTATATTTCCCTTTCCAGGCATAAGCCTTACTCTCGCTACAGCTTCTTTTCTTCTTCCTGTTCCGTAATATTGTACTGTTGCCATAAGATATCCTCCTTTCATTCTATGTCTAATTTTTCAGGCTTTTGAGCTTGATGCTTATGCTCAGAGCCTCTATATACTTTCAATCTTTTAATCATTCTGCGGCCGAGTCTGTTTTTAGGCAACATGCCTTTTACAGCGTGGTATATTACAAACTCTGGTTTCGTCTGCATTAATTTTTTATACTGAACCTCTTTTAATCCTCCAGGATACCCTGTATAATATTTGTAATACTTATCTTCTAATTTGTTGCCTGTCAACACAATTTTTTCAGCATTCAAAACTATTACAAAATCTCCTGTATCTACATGAGGTGTATAGGTTGGTTTATGCTTACCCATTAGTATTTTAGCAATTTGGCTTGCTAGTCTTCCTAAGACTTTACCTTCAGCATCTATAACAAACCATTTTCTTTTGACCTCTTCAGGTTTAGCCATATATGACTTCATCTTCTATATAACCTCCTTATCCGTGGTAAATTTCCAGCACAGGGCACAATTTCGCATAATATTATTTTAATTCACAGTACTGCAACTGTCAATAGATAATTTTTATTAAATACAATCCTTGTGGCGGGGCAGTTATGCCCGCTTTTGTTCTGTCTTTTGATTTTAAAATATCATAAACTTCGTCTTCTTTTATTTTGCCAAGACCTACATAAGACAGTGTACCTACAATTATTCGCACCATGTTATACAAAAAACCATTGGCTTCTATTTCAATGTTGATAAAATCTTCATTTTTTTCAATAGTTAAATCATACACTGTCCTTATAGTACTTGTTTTACTACTTCCTGAAGCTTTAAAAGCAGAAAAATCGTGAGTCCCAATTAAGTAAGAAGCAGCTTTTTTCATTTCTTCTATATTTAAAGGATAACTTATATGCCAACAATAATTTCTCATTGTGGGTATTTGAAATTTCCTATTAAGAATAATGTATTTGTATCTTTTCCTTTTTGCACTATATCGAGCGTGAAAAGAGTCTTCCACATCCTTTGCTTGGACAACTACTATATCATCGGGTAATACACTGTTTAGAGCATAGGGCAGCTTTTCTGCAGGTATTTTAGTATTAGTTTTAAAGTTAGCTACTTGATATAGAGCATGGACACCTGTATCAGTTCTACTCGCACCTATTAAATTAACTTCTTCCCCTGTTACCTTCTTTATTGCTTTTTGCAATACCTCCTGAACTGTCACTGCATTCTTTTGGTATTGCCAACCGTGATAATTGGTCCCGTCATATTCTACTACAATCATTACGTTTCTCATTTTTACCACGTCCAAACTCTATTCCATACAATTAGCAATACCATTATCAAGGTCACAGCTAAAGCTTGATAATCTCTCGGTTGGATTTTAAGCTGTTTCATTCGCGTTCTATTTTGCCCGCCTCTATAGCACCGAGATTCCATAGCAACTGCTAATTCGTCAGCTCTTCTGAAAGCACTGATAAATAGCGGTACTAAAAGAGGCACTAGTCCTTTTGCCCTTTTTACTATATTGCCACTTTCAAAATCGGCTCCTCTTGCCATTTGAGCTTTCATAATTTTTTCTGCTTCTTCTATTAATGTAGGTATAAATCTTAAAGCAATTGTCATCATCATTGCTAACTCATGAGCCGGTACCCCTATACGGCTAAAGGGTTTTAAAATATGCTCTATTCCATCTGTCAAAGAGATAGGAGAAGTAGTTAAAGTAAGTAGTGAAGTACCGATAATCAAAAATATAAGTCTCAATCCCATAAATACAGCTAATCGCAACCCAGTAGTAGTAATTTTCAATGGTCCTAAGGTATATAATATCGTTCCCCCAGGGGTAAAAAACATGTTTAAACTCACTGTCAGTAAAAGAATTATAATAACTGGTCTTAACCCTTTTAAAATATAGCTAAAAGGTATTTTAGAAATTGTTATTATCAAATAAAGGTAAAAAACCGCAAAAAGGTAACCTGAAAGTTTATTTATCAAGAATGTGGCTACTATAAATATAAAAGTGATAATTATTTTGATTCTCGGATCCAACTTGTGAACTACCGAATCACCAGGGATATATTGCCCAATAGTTATATTTCTAAACATTTTTAGTCCCCCTGAGATAACGAACTATATATTCCTTTGCTTCTTCAATTGTTAATATATCTTCTGGAATTGCTACGCCTTTTTTTTGTAATTCTCTTGCGAGAGAAGTTATTTGTGGTACCCCTAATCCTATCTTTTCCAATTTTTCAGCTTCTCTAAATACCTCTCTTGGAGTTCCAATAACTTCTATTCTTCCTTTGTTCATCACAATTATTTTATCTGCAAATCTAGCTATATCTTCCATGCTATGGGATACCAAAATTGTTATCATCTTATATTTATCATGAATTTCTTTAATTTTGTTTAAAATCTCTTCCTTCCCCTTTGGATCAAGGCCTGCAGTAGGTTCATCTAATATCAAAATTTTAGGCTTCATCGCCAATATTCCTGCTATCGCAATCCTACGTTTTTGGCCACCTGATACTTCAAAAGGAGATTTATCTGCTAATTCTCTACTGATTCCAACAATATCCATTGCTTCATATACTCTTTTTTCAATTTCTTCTTCGCTAAGTCCCAAATTAGTAGGGCCAAAGGCTATATCTTTAAAAATGGTTTCTTCAAAAAGTTGATATTCAGGATATTGAAAAACTAATCCTACTTCTTTTCGTACATCTTTCAAACTGACTTTTTTGTCTGTTATGTCTACTCCATTTATATATATTTTCCCTGAAGTAGGTTTTAAAAGCCCATTTAAATGTTGTATTAACGTAGATTTACCCGACCCTGTGTGCCCGATGATTCCCACGAACTCTTCATCCTGTATTTCAAAAGTAACATTATTTAAAGCAACAGTAGCATATGGCGTCCCTTCATTATACACAAAGCTTAAATTTTCTACTTTTATCGGCATAAAAATTCCACCATTTCTTCTACTGTTAAAATATCTAGAGGGACGTCAAAGCCTTCTCTCTTCAATTGGTATGCCAACTCTGTAACTTGGGGCACACTAAGGCCAATCTTTTTTAAAAGAGTAACTTCTTTAAATACTTCTTTAGGAGTACCATCTAACACTACTTTTCCATCATCCATTACAATAACTCTATCTGCATCTACTACTTCTTCCATAAAATGTGTTATGAGTATTACAGTAATCCCATCTTCTTTGTTGAGCTTTTTTATGGTAGAAATGACTTCCCTTCTTCCTATTGGGTCAAGCATTGCCGTTGGTTCATCTAAAATTATGCACTCTGGCTTCATTGCAATTATCCCAGCAATGGCAACTCTTTGCTTTTGTCCACCTGAGAGCATGTGAGGAGGATAATCTTTGTATTCCCACATACCTACCGCTTTAAGAGCATATTCAACTCTTTCTCTTATTTCATCAGGTGGAATCCCTAAATTTTCTGGACCAAAAGCTACATCCTCTTCAACTATAGCAGCAACTATTTGATTATCTGGATTTTGAAAAACAAGCCCAGCAGCCTGTCTTATATCCCACAAATGATTTGTATCCTTGGTGTCCATTCCTTTTACATATACTTTTCCTTCTGTCGGCAATAAAAGTGCATTAAAATGTTTAGCAAGTGTTGACTTGCCTGACCCATTATGACCAATTATCCCTATAAACTGTCCTTTTTCAAACTGTAAATTTATATCCTTTAAAACTAGGTGTCGAGTTTGTTCTTCGGCATGATATTCAAAAGATAAATTTTGTGTATTTATTACGTGTTCCATTAAGGACACCTTCTTTTAAGTTAAACTCCTTTATGAAAAATAGGGATTAAGTTGCGGCACCAAACTTAACCCCTTCGATTGCTTACACTAATTCAATAATTACTAATGGTGCGCCATCTCCTCTGCGAGGCCCAAGTTTTAAAATTCTTGTGTAACCACCTTGTCTGTCTTTGTATTTTGGTGCTATTTCGTCAAATAACTTCTTTACTACACTTTCATCTAAGATATAGGCTAAAGCCTGCCTTCTTGCGTGTAAATCGCCTCTTTTACCGAGAGTAATCATTTTTTCAGAAATGCTGCGAACCTCTTTTGCTCGCGCCTCTGTTGTAGTTATTCTGCCATATTTCAAAAAATCTGTGACTAAATTTCTAAGCATAGCCCTCCTCTGGTCAGAAGGACGGCCTAATTTTCTGTAACCCACCTTCAACCCTCCTTTATTCGTCTGCCTTTTTTAAGCTAAGTCCTAATGCTTCGAGTTTTTGTTTAACCTCTTCTAAAGATTTTTTACCCAAATTTCTGACTTTCATCATCTCTTCTTCTGTCTTTTGAGTGAGCTCTTGTACTGTATTTATTCCAGCTCTCTTTAAGCAATTATAGGACCTAACAGATAAGTCTAATTCTTCAATTGTCATATCAAGAGGTTTCTCGACTTTTTTCTCAGGTTTGTCCACAAAAATATCTGAACTTTTGTATTCGCCAGTAAAAGATATAAATTTTTGAAAGTACTTAATCAACATGTCAGAAGCCATACTAATAGCTTCTTTAGGCGTGACAGCTCCATTTGTCCATACTTCCAAAGTAAGTTTATCATAGTCTGTAACATGGCCTACACGAGTATTTTCTACATTGTAGCTTACCCTTTTTACTGGTGTAAAAATAGAATCAACTGGAATGACGCCTATCGGTTGGTTAGGCTCTTTGTTTTTATCTGAAGGCACATAACCCTTTCCTTTGACAAACACAATCTCCATATGGAGTTTACCATCGTCACTTAAAGTAGCTATATGATGGTCAGGGTTTAAAATTTCTATATCGGCACTGCCTTTTATATGACCTGCAGTAACTTCTCCTCTTCCTTCTACATCTATGCGCCCTACCACTGGTTCATCTGAATGCAATTTAACTGCAACTTCTTTAAGGTTAAGTATAATTTCTACTACATCCTCTTTAACTCCTGGTAGGGTTGAAAATTCATGTAATACCCCATCTATCTTCACAGATTTAGGAGCAGCACCAGGAAGAGAGGACAAAAGCACTCTTCTTAAAGAATTTCCAAGAGTTATGCCATATCCTCTTTCTAAAGGCTCTACTACAAACTTTCCATACGTCCCATCTTCCGACTGCTCAATAATCTCTATTTTTGGTTCAATCATTTCAAACACTGTGAACCCTCCTTTTAACTGTTTTATGAGGGTAACCGATTATAATCATTACTTAGAATATAACTCAACAATCAAGTGCTCTTGAATAGGCAGATCTATATGTTCTCTTCTCGGCAATGAAACTACTCTACCTTCAAAAGCATCTTTATTGAGTTCTAACCAGTCAGGTACGTTTCTTGATACTTCTAAATTATTCTTTATTAATTCCATTGAACGGCTTTTTTCCCTCACAGATATTACATCCCCTGGTTTTACTAAGAAAGATGGTATATCAACTTTCTTACCATTTACTTCTATATGTCCATGGCTTACCAATTGTCTAGCTTGTGGTCTAGACGCAGCAAAGCCCAATCTAAACACTACATTGTCAAGACGTCTTTCTAAAAGCTGCAATAAGTTTTCACCTGTAATTCCTTTCATTCTTTCTGCTTCTTCATAGAGCCTTTCAAACTGTCTCTCTAAAACGCCATAGTACCTTTTGAGTTTTTGTTTTTCTCGTAGTTGCATGCCGTAGTTAGTGAGTTTTTTCTTTTCTTGTCCATGTTGTCCTGGTGCATATCCTCTTCTTGCAAAAGGACATTTGTCTGTATAACATTTATCTCCTTTTAAATATAATTTCATGCCTTCTCTTCTGCACAATCTGCAAGTTGGTCCTGTATATCTTCCCATAATCGCACCTCCTTATACTCTTCTCCTCTTAGGTGGTCTGCAGCCATTGTGGGGAATTGGAGTCACATCTTTTATAAGACTCACTTCAAGGCCAGCAGCCTGTAAAGCTCTTATTGCTGCTTCTCTACCTGCACCAGGTCCTTTAACATATACATCTACAGTTTTCATACCATGCTCCATTGCAGATTTTGCAGCTGATTCTGCCGCCATTTGTGCTGCAAATGGAGTTGATTTTCTTGAGCCTTTAAAGCCTATTGTACCAGCACTTGCCCAAGAAATTGTATTTCCAGCTGGGTCTGTTATAGTCACAATAGTATTGTTAAACGTAGAATGAATATGGGCAATTCCTCTTTCTACGTGTTTTTTCTCGCGTTTTCTGCCAGCTCTTTTTACTCTTTTAGCCATTATTTCCCCTCCTTATTATTACTTCTTCTTCTTAGCAACAGTTTTCCTTGGACCTTTTCTCGTTCTAGCATTAGTCCTTGTTCTTTGACCTCTTACGGGTAAACCTCTTTTGTGCCTTATTCCTCTATAGCATCCTATATCCATTAATCTTTTGATATTCATGGCAACTTCTTTTCTTAAGTCGCCTTCAACTTTGTATTCTTTATCAATTATTTCTCTCAATCTAGAAACTTCTTCTTCTGTTAAATCCTTGACTCTTGTGTCTGGATTTACACCTGCTTTAGCAAGTATCTCATTTGAACGAGAACGGCCAATTCCATATATATATGTCAAAGCGATTTCAACTCGTTTATCTCTTGGCAAGTCAACGCCTGCAATTCTCGCCATTTTCACACCTCCTAGCCTTGTTTTTGTTTATGCTTTGGATTTTCACAAATTACCATAACTTTGCCTTTTCTTTTTATAACTTTACATTTTTCACAAATAGGTTTTACAGATGGTCTTACCTTCATCTTCAATACCTCCTTATCACTTTCCACGCCATACTATTCTTCCACGACTCAAGTCATAAGGAGACAACTCTACTGTTACTCTGTCTCCTGGAAGTATTCGTATAAAATTCATTCTCAATTTTCCAGATACATGGGCTAATACTTTATGCCCATTATCTAATTGTACTTGAAACATGGCATTTGGTAAAGCCTCTATCACTGTGCCCTCAACTTCAATAACATCTTCTTTTGCCAAGGATATCCATTCCTCCTTATTGACTTAGGATTTATAAGGTTCTAAAAATTTTCTGATTTCTTCATTAGTTATTTTATCGCCCCTTAGTATTTTTTCTTTAATCTGCCAAATCACGTCATTATACCTCTGAAGATGTTTAAACTTTTTTTTCTTAGGTTTTTCTATCTTTCGAAGGTCCCCATCGGCTACAAGAACGTGTTGGTCATCAAACTTTCCTACAACTACAAAAACTCTGCCTTTGTCGCGACCTGCTTTGCTCCGCACTACCTGACCAATTTGCAAGTCTTCCATTAATAAATTCACCTCTTATAAAATGGTCAGTATTTCTGGGTCCCCCTCCGTAATAACAATAGTATTTTCGTAATGGGCAGATAAACTACCATCAACAGTGACTACTGTCCAATTATCTTCTAATGTTCTTACGGCATAATGTCCCGCATTTACCATCGGTTCTATAGCAAGGCACATCCCTCTTTTTAATCTAGGTCCTCTGCCAGGGGGACCGAAATTAGGAATCTGTGGATCTTCATGCATTTTTATACCTATCCCATGTCCCACATATTCTCTTACTACTGAAAAGCCATGACTTTCTACATAAGTTTGTATTGCGTAAGAAATATCCGATAACCTATTCCCTTCTTTTGCATATTTTATACCCTCAAAAAAGCTATTTTTTGTGACCTCAATCAATTTTTGTGCTTCCTCTGATATCTCTCCAACAAGGAAAGTTCTTGCTGCATCTGCATTATACCCTTTATAGGTAGCTCCAAGGTCTATACTTATAATATCGCCTTCTTTAAGTTTTCTTAAACTTGGTATTCCATGAACTACTTCTTCATTTATTGAAGTGCAAATACTAGCAGGAAAACCGTATAAACCTTTGAAAGCAGGTTTACAACCATTTTTTATTATAAACTCTTCTGCAATTCTATCAAGCTCTAATGTCGTAACTCCTGGCTTAATTGCCCTTTCTAAAACCTCAAAGAGATTTGCTATTACCTTGCCAGCTGTTCTCATCAAATCAATTTCATTCTTAGACTTAATATATATCATTTGCCTCTGTCTCCCAAAGCCTTTTTTATATCTTCAAATACTTCTTCTACCGATTTATTTCCATCAATATTCACTAAAGTGTTTTTCTTTGTATAATACTCAATCAAAGGCTTAGTTTGACTTTCATAAACCTCTAATCTTTTTACAACTGATTCTAATTTATCATCTGAACGCTGTATAAGTTGTGCACCACATTTATCACATACATTGTCGACTGCAGGAGGAGAAGTCTTTATGTGATAAGTCGCACCGCAATTAGGACATACTCTTCTGCCTGTTATTCTTTCAATTAAAGCTTCTCTGTCAACTTCAATATTTAATACACAATCTAGATGAATGCCTTTGTCATGTAAAAACCTGTCTAATTCCTCAGCCTGTGCAACATTTCTGGGGTAACCATCTAATAAAAACCCTTTTTGGCAATCATCTTTTTCTAATCTATCTTCTACTATTTTATTCGTAACCTCATCGGGGACCAATAATCCTTTGTCCATGTATTCTTTTGCAAGTTTCCCTAAGTCAGTATTGTCTCTTAAATTTTGTCTAAAAATATCTCCAGTAGATATGTGAGGAATGTCAAACTCCTTAGCAATTTTCACAGCTTGCGTCCCTTTGCCTGCACCTGGGGGGCCTAAAAGTATTACTCTCATAAATCCTCCCCCTTTTATTTCAAAAATCCTTGATAATTCCTCATGATAAGATGTCCTTCAATTTGTTTCATAGTATCAAGCGCTACACCAACTGCAATTAAAAGTGCTGTACCCCCAAAGTAAAGCTGCAATCCTGTTATATTCATTAAAATTACTGGCATTGTAGCAATAAATGCTAAGAATAACGCTCCTACAAAAGTAACTCTATTCAATACCCTTGTAAGAAAGTCTGTAGTTGGTTTACCTGGCCTTATTCCAGGGATAAAGCCCCCATATTTTTTCAAATTATCCGATACATCTACAGGGTTAAATATTACTGCAGTATAGAAATAAGTAAATCCTATTATCAATAATATATCTAAAATATTGTATATTAGCCCACTTGTGCTAAGCCATTTTTGCACAAAGTTGTAAAATGACGACCGTGGGAAAAAGGTTGCTAATTGTTGCGGAAACTGTAATAGTGAAAGAGCAAATATGATAGGAATAACCCCTGCCATGTTTATTCTTATAGGAATGTGAGTACTTTGTCCACCATAAACTTTTCTGCCAACAACCCTTTTTGCATATTGCACAGGAATTCTTCTTTGGCCTTCTGTAGCTAAGATTATTAACACTATCATTATGAGCTCTGCTACTACAAAAGCAATAGCACCAAAAATATTAGCAGTACCTGCTTGAATATATTGACTTGTCAGATATATCATGTTAGGAATCCTAGAAATTATCCCCGCAAAAATTATTAATGAACTTCCGTTGCCTATTCCATTTTCAGTAATTTTTTCACCTAACCACATGAGAAAAGCAGTACCTGCAGTTAAGGTTATAACGATGACCGTTAAGTTAAAAAATGTAGGGTTGATAACTGCACTCTTTAGCCCAATTGTCATTCCTATAGCTTGTATCAAGGCAAGTACAACTGTTAAATATCTGGTATACTGAGCAATTTTCTTCCTTCCTTCTTCGCCTTCTTTGGCTAATTGCTCAAGAGAAGGAATTGCTATTGTTAAAAGTTGCATTATAATTGATGCATTGATGTAGGGTGTAATGCTCATCGCAAAAATGGTAAAATTACTAAAAGCACCACCTGATATTATATCAAAAAATCCAAACAATTGTCCTTGACCAAGTATGTTAGCAATCACTTTTGGGTCAATTCCAGGCACAGGAATATGAGACCCCACTCTAAAGATTACTAACATCCCCAAAGTATAAAGTATCCTTTTCCTTACATCATCAACATTCCAAGCATTGACAAGGGTTTGAAACACTTTAAATCACCTCTGCCTTTCCCCCAACGGCTTGTATTTTTTCAATTGCACTCTGGCTAAATTTATGAGCCCTTACCGTAAACTTTTTATTTAAATCACCATCCCCCAATATCTTAACCCCATCTTTTACATCTTTAATTATACCACTTTCTATTAAAGCTTCTGGAGTAATTACCGCTCCATCCTCAAACCTTTCTTCTAAAGTTCCAACATTTACAATTGCATATTCTTTTTTGAATATATTAGTAAAACCTCTTTTAGGGAGTCTTCTTGTAAGTGGCATTTGGCCTCCTTCAAAACCCGGACGCACTCCACCGCCACTTCTTGCTTTTTGTCCTTTTTGTCCTCTGCCTGAAGTTTTACCATGTCCAGAACCTATTCCTCTTCCTACTCTTTTTCTTTCACGTCTTGCTCCTTCAGCTGGTTTTAAATCGTGCAGTCTCATCTTTGCACCTCCTACATTGCTTTATGTTTATTCAAACAATTGGCTTACAGGAATTCCACGTAGTCTTGCCACATCTTCAGCTGTTCTCAATCTTTTTAATCCTTCCATTGTCGCATAAACCATGTTAGTTGCATTGGAAGAACCGAGTGATTTTGTCAAAACGTCTTTTATACCTGCAGATTCCAACACTGCGCGAACAGGTCCCCCCGCAATAACACCCGTACCTTCTTTAGCAGGTTTTAATAGTACTTTTCCCGCACCAAATTCCCCTATGACTTCATGAGGAATAGTAGTTCCAACAATTGGAACTTTAATTAAGTGTTTTTTTGCATCTTCTATAGCTTTTCTAATTGCATCTGGGATTTCTGCAGCTTTACCTCTTCCTACTCCTACATATCCCTTTTCTGCATCACCTACTACAACTGTAACACTAAATCTAAAATTTCTTCCGCCCTTTACAACTTTTGCAACACGGTTTATGCTAACAACTCTTTCTTTTAAATCCAACTTCGTCCAATCAACTCGAGCCATTCAATTCCCTCCTTGTTTAGAAATTCAATCCTGCTTGTCGTGCAGCGTCTGCCAATTCTTTTACTACCCCATGATAAATATACCCACCCCTGTCAAATACAACATCCTTTATGCCTTTTTCTAAAGCTCTCTTTGCAATCAACTCTCCTACCAATTTAGCAGACTGCTTATTTGCTCCTTTTGCAATGCTTCTAAGCTCAGGATCTAGCGTAGAAGCATGAACAAGAGTATGCCCTTTAGTATCGTCTATAATTTGAGCATAAATATGTTTCAGACTTTTAAACACATTAAGACGTGGTCTTTCTGGTGTACCAAAAACCTTCTTTCTTATCCTCAAATGGCGTCTTTTTCTTAATTCATTCCTATTTGGTTTTTTAATCATCATCTCACCCCTTACTTCTTACCAGTTTTACCTTCTTTTAATCTTACAACTTCGTCTGCATATCTTATGCCTTTGCCTTGATAAGCATCAGGTTCACGAACTCTTCTGATATTTGCAGCAACCTGACCTACCTTTTCCTTGTCTGCACCTCTTACAATTATCTTATTATTTCCTTCCACAATAATCTCAATTCCAGGTTCCTCTTCTATTTCTACCGGATGAGAATACCCCACATTCAATACTAGCTTCTTCCCTTGTTTTGCAGCACGATATCCAATTCCTACAATTTCCAAAACTTTCTCGAATCCTTCAGTCACGCCTTTTATCATATTTGCAATTATTGCTCTCGTAGTGCCATGCATTGCTTTTTCTTCTTTGTCGTCACCTTTTCGTGTTACAATTACTTGATTATCTTTTACTTCTACATTTACAATCGGTGGAAACTTTCTTTCTAAAGTGCCTTTTGCACCTTTTACGGTAACTACATTGTCAGGAGTTACTTTGACTTCTACCCCTTTTGGTATCTCTATTGGTAATCTTCCTATTCTTGACACTGTCCACACCTCCTTATTAGAATCACCAAATGTAGCAAATGACTTCTCCTCCAACTCCTGCTTTCCTTGCTTCTTTATCTGTCATTATGCCTTTTGAAGTTGATATAATCGCTATTCCTAAACCTCCTAATACCCGCGGTAATTCGTCGTGTTTAGCATATACTCTCAAACCAGGTTTACTTATTCTTTTCAACCCAGATATAACCCTTTCCTTATTAGGACCATATTTCAAAGTTAATTTGAGAATACCACCTTTTCCATCGTCTATTTCTTCTACTGATTTTATAAACCCTTCTTTCAACATAATCTCTGCAATAGCCTTTTTCATCTTTGAAGCAGGTATTTCTACTGTTTCATGTCTTGCAATATTCGCATTTCTTATTCGGGTCAGCATATCTGCTATAGGATCTGTCATTACCATCGTACTACCTCCCCTCTTTCACCAACTTGCTTTTTTAACGCCTGGTATCATCCCTTGATGGGCATATTTTCTAAAGCATATACGACACATCCCAAATTTTCTTAAATATGCACGAGGCCTGCCACAAATTTTACACCTATTATATTCTCTCGTTTTGTATTTTTGAGGCTTTTGCTGCTTTACTATCAAAGCCTTTCTCGCCATATAATTTTACCCTCCTTTACTTTGCAAATGGCATACCTAAAAGTTCTAATAATCCTTTTGCTTCTTCATCAGTTTTTGCGGTTGTAACAATAATTATATCCATTCCTCTTATCTTGTCTATCTTATCGTAGTCAATTTCGGGAAAAATCAATTGTTCTTTTATTCCTAAAGCATAATTCCCTCTTCCATCGAAAGAATTAGGAGAAACTCCTTTAAAGTCTCTTACACGAGGTAAAGCTATATTGAAAAGTTTATCCAAAAATTCATACATTCTTTCGCCGCGCAAAGTAACTTTTACTCCAATTGGCATTCCTTTACGAATCTTAAAATTAGAAATTGACCTTTTCGCTCTTGTAATAACTGGCTTTTGTCCTGCAATCATTGTTAAATCTTGGACAGCTGCTTCCAGCGCCTTGGGATTTTCTTTTGCTTCTCCCACTCCTATATTTATAACAACTTTTTCAAGTTTAGGAACTTGCATTATATTTTTATATCCAAAACGTTCCATGAGCGCTGGTACAACTTCTTTTTGGTATTTTTCTCTCAGCCTTGACATAATGAGCCTCCTTCCTTTTATAAATTATAGCGTTTCATTGCACCTCTTGCAGTAACGTACTTTTTCGCCATTTTCAAGGACTTTAACCCCATAGCGAACTCCTCTTCCACAATTTTCACAATAAAGCATAACCTTAGAACTGTATATTGGTGCTTCTTGGTGAATTATTCCACCCGGTTTTTGTGGATTTGTCGATTTCTTGTGTTTTGTAACAATATTTACGCCTTCTACAATTACTTTGCCTTCCTTAGGAAATGCCTGTAATACTTTTCCTTTTTTCCCTTTGTCTTTACCCGAAATTACAACAACCATATCTCCTTTTTTTACGTGCAATTTATTCTGTGCCATTTACAACCCTCCTTAAAGCACTTCAGGAGCCAAAGATATAATTTTCATAAAGTCTTTTTCTCTTAATTCTCTTGCTACTGGTCCAAAAATACGAGTACCTCTTGGTTGTTTATCATCTCGTATAATAACCGCAGCATTATCGTCAAATCTTATATAAGTACCATCTTTCCGAGCAATCCCTTTCTTTGTCCTTACAATTACAGCTTTAACAACTTCACCTTTTTTTACAACACCACCGGGTGTTGCACTTTTTACAGAAGCAACTATTACATCTCCTACATTAGAAAACTTCCTATTTGAACCACCTAATAAGCGAATGCACATAATTTCTTTTGCGCCCGTGTTATCTGCAACTTTCAAACGTGTTTGAGGTTGAATCATTAGAATTTACCTCCTTTCAAATTATTCAGCCTTCTTAACTATTTCAACTAATCTCCATCTTTTCTCTTTACTAAGCGGTCTTGTTTCCATTATTTTTACTACATCTCCAACATTGCATATATTATTTTCATCGTGCACTTTAAATTTTTTAGTTCTTTTTATTGTCTTCCCATAAAGAGGATGTCTTACTCTGTCTTCTACAGCAACTACAATAGTTTTTTGCATTTTATTGCTTACTACTGTTCCAATTCTAACTTTTCTGTGGCCTCTTTCCAACTCAGTACCCTCCTTCCTTATGCATTATTTTGCCTAATACCTAATTCCCGCTCTCTTAAAATTGTCTTTATTCTCGCAATTGTCTTTCTTACATCCCTTATCCTCATAGGGTTATCTAATTGGCCGGTTGCCAGTTGAAATCTCAAATTAAAAAGCTCTGCTTTTAACTCCGAAAGCTTTTGAAGTAATTCCTCATTGGTAAGTTCTCTTATTTCCTTAGCTTTCATTATCTTCACCACCCAATTCTTGACGTTTTAAAAACTTTGTCTTTATAGGCAGTTTATGCATCGCAAGCCTTAAAGCCTCTTTCGCAATATCTTCTGACACTCCACCTATTTCAAAAAGAACTCTTCCAGGCTTTACAACTGCTACCCAGAATTCTGGTGACCCTTTACCTGAACCCATACGAGTTTCAGCAGGTTTTTTAGTAACTGGTTTATCAGGGAAAATTTTTATCCACACTTTCCCGCCTCTTTTTATAAACCTCGTCATTGCAACCCTTGCTGCCTCAATTTGGGTGGCTGTAATCCAACCGGGTTCCAGCGCTTGCAACCCATATTCTCCGTATGTCAAGGTATTACCACGAGTAGCATTTCCTTTTATTCTGCCCCGTTGCTGTTTTCTGTATTTTACTCTTTTTGGCATTAACATGTTTTAATTACCTCCTTCCGCGGTTACCTGCTTTTTAGGCTGTGGCAATATCTCTCCTTTATTTATCCAAACTTTTACTCCTATTTTCCCATAAGTAGTATTTGCCTCTGCAAAGCCATAGTCAATATCCGCTCTTAAGGTCTGAAGTGGTACAACGCCTTCATGATACCGTTCAGTACGAGCAATTTCCGCACCAGCAAGTCTACCCGAACAAGCAATTTTGATACCTTTTGCGCCTAATTTCATCGCTCTTGCTATTGCTTGTTTCATAGCCCTTCTATAAGATATCCTCTTTTCAATTTGAGCTGCAACATTCTCAGCTACCAGCTGTGCACTAAGTTCAGGAGTTTTAACTTCTACAATATTAAGGATAATCGTCTTGTTGGTCATTTTTTCTAATTCTTCTCTTAATTTATCAATGCCTGCACCACCTTTGCCAATTACCATTCCAGGTTTTGCAGCATGGATATCTATTTTTATCCTATTGGAAGCTCTTTCAATAACTATTTTGGAAATCCCAGCCGCATACAGTTTTTCTTTTATATAGTTTCTTATTTTAATATCTTCTATTAAGAATTTTGAAAAATTTTTGTCATCCGCATACCATTTAGCTAGCCAATCTTGTGTAACTCCAACTCTAAGTCCATATGGATGTACCTTTTGGCCCACGCATATCCCTCCTTTATTCTCTTTCCTTCACGACTATTGTTATATGACTGGTTCTCTTTCTCATAATATCTGCTCTTCCCCTCGCTCTTGGGAAAATTCTCTTCATTGTAGGGCCTTCGTCTGCCACAGCCTTTGCTACATACAGATTATCTCTGTTCATTCCATGGTTATTCTCAGCATTAGCAATGGCTGATTTAAGAACCTTAGCGACTATTCCTGAGGCTCTTTTGGGAGTAAACCTTAAAATTGTCAAGGCTTCATCTACATGTTTGCCACGAATTAGGTTAAGTACTAATCTAACCTTTCGAGGCGAAATTCTTACATATCTGGCGATTGCCCTTGCCTCCACGTTATCTCCTCCTTTGCCTATTTAACTTTGGAAGTTTTTTCAGTATCAGCATGGCCGTGGAAGGTTCGAGTAGGAGCAAATTCCCCTAGCTTGTGCCCTACCATCGCTTCAGTTATATAAACAGGTACATGTTTTCTACCGTCATGAACAGCTATGGTATGTCCAACCATTTCTGGAACAATAGTTGAACTTCTTGACCATGTCTTGATCACTTTTTTCTCATTCTTTTTATTCATTTCAACAATCTTTTTTAGAAGTTTTGGATCAACATATGGACCTTTTTTTACGGATCTACTCAAGACTTTGACCTCCTTTCACTAATTATTTGCGCCTTCTTATAATAAATTTATCCGAAGCTTTACCTTTCTTACGTGTCTTATAGCCTAATGCAGGCTTGCCCCATGGTGTAAGTGGACCTGGATGCCCAATAGGTGCTTTACCTTCACCACCACCATGTGGATGGTCTACAGGATTCATAGCCGAACCTCTAACACTTGGTCTTCTACCAAGCCATCTTGATCTACCTGCTTTTCCTATTTTTACATTTTCATGATCTATATTCGACACTTGTCCAATGGTTGCACGACAGTCTGCTCTTATTAATCTAATCTCTCCTGAAGGCATCCTAATTTGTACATAATCTCCTTCTTTAGCCATAATCTGCGCAGCTGTGCCTGCCGCTCTCACTAACTGTCCACCTTTTCCAGGCGTAAGTTCAATATTGTGGACCACTGTACCTACAGGAATATTTCTCAAAGGTAAAGCATTTCCTACCTTAATGTCTACATTTTCTCCAGATTCAATTATATCTCCCACTTTTAAGCCATAAGGAGCAATGATATATCTTTTTTCTCCATCTAAATAATGAATAAGTGCAATATAAGCTGTCCTGTTTGGATCGTACTCAATAGCAGCTACTTTTCCTGGTACTCCGTCCTTATCTCTTTTAAAATCTATAATCCTATATTTCCTCTTATGTCCGCCCCCGCGATGTCTAACAGTAATCCTTCCATAAACATTTCTTCCACCTGATTTAGTTAAACTAACAACTAATGATTTCTCTGGCTTATCTTTGGTAATTTCCTCAAAAGTCAATACTGTCATTTGACGTCTGCCGGGAGATGTCGGCTTAAAAGATTTTATTCCCATTGCTTTCCCTCCTTAACCTAAAATTACACCTGCATTCCTTCGAAGAATTCGATACCTTTGCTGTCTGGAGTAAGCTTCACTATTGCTTTTTTGTAAGCTTTTGTCCTTCCTTCATATTTTCCCATTCTCTTTGGTTTTCCTTTGTAATTCATTGTATATACTTTTTCCACTTTGACCCCAAATATGTCTTCTACAGCTTTCTTTATCTGAATTTTATTTGCCCTTTTATCCACAATAAAAGTATATTTTCTCTCTCCCATGAGGCGCATACTTTTTTCAGTTATTACTGGGCGTATTATAATGTCCCGTGCCTCCATTAGTCGTACACCTCCTCGACTATACCCACGGCATCTTTTGTTATGATAAATTTGTCATACTTTAAGACATCATAGGTATTGAGATAATTAGCATATAAAGTTTTTACACCCGGTATATTTCTTGTCGAAAGTTCTACGTTCTTCTCACCTTCAGGTACTACTATTAAAGCACTGTCAACATTAAAATTCTTAAGAAGCTCCACGACCTTTTTAGTCTTTGGTTGGTCCAATTTAAATTCATCCAAAACAATTATCTCATTATCCCTGACTTTGGATGAAAGAGCAGATTTTAAAGCTAATCTTTTTACTTTTTTAGGCAGCTTATAACTGTAATCCCTGGGTTTTGGCCCAAAAACAACGCCACCTTTAATCCATTGAGGAGCTCTTATACTTCCTTGACGCGCTCTTCCTGTCCCTTTTTGCCTCCAAGGCTTTCTTCCACCACCACGAACCTCGCCGCGGGTTTTGGTTGAATGGGTGCCCTGTCTTTGATTTGCCAAATAGTTTAACACTGCTTGATGCATAACAGGGACATTTACAGGTACGCCAAAAACTGAATCTTTCAGCTCTATTTCTCCTACTTGTTCCCCTTTTACGTTGTACACCGCTACCTTAGCCATCTTTCTTCCTCCTTTCATCACTTGCTCTTTACCGAATCTTTTATAATGAGCAAGGAGCCTTTAGGTCCTGGCACTGATCCTTTTACTAATAATAAATTTAATTCAGGGTCAACTTTTACAACTTCTAGGTTTTGTATAGTCACTCTTTTATGTCCCATATGCCCAGGCATTATTTTACCCTTAAAAGTTCTTCCTGGGTCTGTCGTAGCACCCATTGAACCTACTCTTCTATGGTATTTGGAACCGTGAGACATAGGTCCTCTACTGGCACCATACCTTTTTACAACACCTGCAAAGCCTTTACCTTTTGAAATACCTGTTACATCTACCCTATCACCTGGTTTAAAAATATCTACCTTTATTTCGCTGCCTACTTCATATCCACTTACGTCATCTAGCCTAAACTCTCTTAAATACCTCTTAAAAGGCACTCCTGCCTTTTTGAAATGCCCTATTAAAGGTTTTGTGAGTCTTTTCTCTTTAACATCCCCAAAACCCACTTGAATAGCGTTGTATCCATCAGTTTCTGTAGTTTTTTTCTGAACAACGACACAAGGCCCAGCCTCAATCACAGTTACTGGAATAACTTCTCCTTTTTCATCAAATATTTGTGTCATCCCATGCTTTCTTCCTAAAATACCTTTTTTCATTATTCTATCCACCTCCTGAAATCAGCGGACGCTTTTGCGTCTTAATTTCTTTATTATTTTACAGTTTTATTTCAATATCTACACCAGATGGCAAATCTAATCTCATAAGAGCATCTACTGTCTTAGGAGTTGGGTTTAAAATATCAATCAATCTCTTATGAGTTCTTATCTCAAATTGTTCTCTTGAATCTTTATATTTGTGAGGAGCTCTCAAGATAGTTATGATATCTCTTTCTGTCGGCAATGGAATAGGTCCCGAAACCTCTGCACCTGTTCTCTTTGCAGTTTCCACTATCTTTTGAGCCGATTGATCCAAAATAGCATGGTCAAAAGCTTTTAGGCGTATGCGAATTTTTTGCTTGGGCATTATATTTCCCTCCTTTTATCAATCCTCATCACTATTTATATATCCACATATCCAGGCGTTTTATTGTCAAAAAAAAACTTAGCTATAGACCAGCTTTAATATTTTATCTCAAGTTCTCAATCATTGCAAGAGTTGACATATCAATATTTTTGTGCTAATAGCAACTGCTATTAGCACAAAAATTAATACTACTCTATGATAGCTGACACGACGCCAGCACCTACTGTACGGCCGCCTTCTCTT
>NZ_JAFCAC010000012.1:0-1339 GCF_018588165.1 Thermoanaerobacter sp. CM-CNRG TB177 | reverse complement strand
AATTGCAATATTAAATGCAACACCTAATGAAAATCATGTAGATATAGGATTTGGAACAAATCATATATAACCTTAAGCCCATCTTAGTTAACAAATTGAGCGAAGGTCGTGATTTGTCAAGGGTTAAAGTCAGGCGAAGCCTGCCCCTTGACAAATCACGAACGAGCTCTAAACTTTATAATGGATGGGCTTAACAGATTTTTGCCAGCTCTTCATAAAAGTATTCCTTAGGCGTTTTGTAATTTAACAATTTTCGTGGAAGGTTATTAAGCCAGTTTTCTACTCTCTTTATCGTATCTATAGATAAATCTTTAATACTTTTACCTTTAGGGATGAAACGTCGTATAAGACCGTTATGTCGTTCATTTGTAGCTCTTTCCCAAGATGAATATGGATGTGTATAATATACTTCTACGCCATATTCTAAAAGAGCACTTTCTAAATCACTAAACTCTGTACCATTATCAGATGTTATTGTTTTAAAGACCTTGCTTAAATTGTCACCAAACATATCTTTTAATTTTGATAATGCATCTTTAACAGATTTATTGTCTTTTGCATCTAATAAGAATATTATTTCATGGCGAGTCTTACGCTCTATTAATGTTAAAAGGACCTTGTCATTAGATTTCTTGCCAATTAACGTATCTATTTCCCAATGCCCAAAAACTTCACGGCTTTCAACTTCTTTAGGCCTAAAATCAATACTTTTACCCATAATACGTTTATTTTTACGATTTTGTTTCTTTCTTGGTTTTAAACGTAGTTTTAAAGGTAAATCAATGTTTTTAACTTTTAATAATCCTCTATCTATATAGTTGTACAGTGTTTTAGTACAAACAATAGTTTTATTATTCCAGCTTGGGTCTTTTTTACAATAGCCTACAACTGCATCTGGTGACCATTTTTCATTTAATATTTTATTTTCAGCATATTTCAAAAAATCTTCTGCTTTAGCTACTTTAAATTTAGCTCCGCAATTTGAGCGATTTTTTTCGTAGATAGCTTGACCGGTTTCAGGAAAATAGCTTGTATAAGAAGATAAATCACTTCTAAGTTGTGTAGTAGTTCCACGTTTAATTTCACGGCTTATAGTGCTTGGAGATCGATTAAGTTTTTTAGCAATATACCGAATACTTCTTCCTTCTTTGAGTAATGCATAGATTTCTCCTCGTTCATAGCTACTTAAGTGTTTAAAAGAACGCTTTTTTGTGGTATCATTATTATGAACCATAGTGAAAATCCTCCTTGTATGATGTTTAGTTGACACCTATATCATACACGATTTTCACTATGGTTTCTATTCTTTTATCTGTTGCATTTAATTATACAACTAACC
>NZ_JAFCAC010000011.1:0-3317 GCF_018588165.1 Thermoanaerobacter sp. CM-CNRG TB177 | reverse complement strand
ATCGTATGCCCAACCATCGCCACCAAATATCCATTGAGACTTCTTAATGAGATAGTCTTTTCTTTCAAGTATTTCGTTAATAAGCTCTTTTACTTTTGCGTCTTCTGCTTTGTAATTTTGAAGTATCGGTAACAGTTTAATTGTGGCTTCTTTTGATTTTTTGCCGTCCATCATGTTATCAAGCCAGAATTGTAAAGCTTCTTTGAGTTCTGCTGTAATGTTAAGTTCTAACAGTTCTTTTACTATATCAGCTAATTTTTCTCTTTGCTGTTTTACAGCTAATGCCATACCAAGACCAAATTCTGCATTGTCCTCAAAGAGAGAATTTGCCCAAGCAGGTCCTTTCCCTTCATGATTTGTGCAGTAAGGTGTAGATGGCGCACTTGCTCCCCAAATTGAAGAACAACCTGTAGCATTTGCTATCATCATTCTATCGCCAAATAATTGGGTTACAAGTTTTGCATAAGGTGTTTCACCGCATCCTGCACAAGCGCCTGAGAATTCAAGCAATGGTGTTTCAAATTGACTTCCCTTTACTGTTTCTTTGTTCATTGGGTTTTCTTTTGGTGATAAAGTCATTGCGTATTCCCAGTTCTTTGCTTCTTCCATTTGTGTTTCTAAAGGTTTCATAACAAGCGCTTTTTCTTTTGCAGGGCATTCATTTGCACAAACGCCGCAACCTGTACAATCAAGAACGCTAACCTGAATTCTGTAGTATAATCCTTCAAAGCCTTTTCCGATAGCCTTTTTAACTTTAAAGCCTTCGGGTGCATTTTTAACTTCTTCTTCAGTAAGAAGGAATGGTCTTATTGCGGCGTGAGGACATACAAATGCACATTGGTTACATTGGATACAGTTGTCTATCTGCCACTCAGGTACGTCAACAGCAATTCCACGTTTTTCATAAGCTGCTGTGCCTGGTGGGAAGGTTCCATCTTCTCTTCCAAGGAAAGCACTAACAGGAAGCTTGTCTCCTTCCAATCTATTCATTACATCGGCAACATTCTTCACAAAATCAGGTGCTTGCCTTTCTTCTTTTGGTTCATCTTCAGCATCTGCCCAAGAAGCAGGAACTTCTACTTTGACTAAAGAATTTATACCTCTATCTACAGCCTCGTAGTTCATCTGTACTATCTTTTCGCCTTTATGTCCGTATTCTTTTACGATAGCTTCTTTTAAGTGTTTTACTGCCTCTTCAATTGGTATTATGTTTGTGAGTTTGAAGAAAGCAGATTGCATTATCATGTTGATTCTTCCGCCTAAACCTATTTCTTTTGCGATGTCTACAGCGTTGATGATGTAGAAGTTGATGTTGTGTTTAGCTAAATATCTTTTGATTGAAGCAGGCAATTTTTTGTCTAATTCTTCAACTTTCCAATTGCAGTTTAGGAGGAAAGTACCACCATCTTTTAATCCTGCTAATATGTCATAGTTGTAAACGTAAGACTGCTTATGGCAAGCAATAAAGTCTGCTTTGTTTATCAAATATGTTGACCTTATTGGTTTTTTGCCGAATCTTAAGTGAGATACTGTCACACCGCCTGATTTCTTTGAGTCATAAGAGAAATATGCTTGCACGTATAAATCTGTGTTGTCACCTATGATCTTTATAGCACTCTTGTTTGCACCTACTGTACCATCAGAACCGAATCCCCAGAATTTGCAGCTGGTTGTTCCTTCTGGTATTGTATCGACTTCTTCTCCTACAGGAAGTGATGTAAAGGTTACGTCATCAATTATTCCTATTGTGAAGTGGTCTTTTGGCTCATCAGCTTTGAGGTTGTCAAATACAGCAATGATTTGTGCAGGTGTAGTATCTTTTGAGCCAAGACCATAACGACCTCCAACAATGACTGGACGCAATTCACTGTCAAAGAAAGCTGTTTTTACATCTTCATACAAAGGTTCACCAATTGAACCGGGTTCTTTTGTTCTATCGAGTACTGCTATTTTCTTAACAGTCTTCGGTATCGCTTCCAAGAAATGTTTTACAGAGAAAGGCCTGTAAAGATGTACCTTGACTACTCCTACTTTTTCTCCTTTTTTCATCAAGTAATCAACTGTTTCTTCAATAGTTTCTGTCACAGAACCCATTGCTATTATTATTCTTTCTGCATCTGGTGCTCCGTAGTAGTTGAATAATTTGTATTCTCTGCCTGTTAATTTGTTTATTTCATTCATGTAATATTCTACGATTTCAGGTATAGCATTGTAGAATCTATTGGCAGCTTCTCTTCCTTGGAAGAATATATCTGGATTTTGCGCTGTACCCCTTGTTACAGGATGTTCTGGATTTAGTGCTCTTTGTCTGAAGGCTTTTAAAGCTTCATAATCTACAAGTTTTTTGAGGTCTTCGTAATCTAAAACTTCGATTTTTTGTACTTCATGCGATGTTCTAAATCCGTCAAAAAAGTGCAAGAAGGGCACTCTTCCTTTAATAGCAGAAAGGTGTGCAACGCTTGCTAAATCCATTACTTCCTGTACACTGCCAGAAGCAAGCAGAGCAAAGCCTGTCTGACGGCATGCCATAACGTCAGAATGGTCACCGAAAATTGAAAGAGCATGGGTTGCAACGGCACGTGCACTTACATGGAATACCCCAGGTAAAAGTTCCCCTGCAATTTTATACATGTTGGGAATCATTAAAAGAAGTCCTTGTGATGCAGTGAATGTTGTTGTGAGAGCGCCTGCTGCTAGTGACCCATGAACAGCTCCTGCAGCACCGGCTTCCGACTGCATTTCAATTACTCTTACCGGCTGACCAAATATGTTTTTTCTTCCATGTGCACTCCATTGGTCTACTACTTCTGCCATTGGAGACGATGGAGTTATAGGGTAAATCGCAGCTACTTCCGTAAAAGCATAAGCCACATGGGCAGCAGCTGTGTTACCATCCATGGTCTTCATTACTTTAGCCATTTCTTTACTCCTCTCCTTATTTATTTAATAATTAAATAAAAGGGTCAGAAAATCACCAATCAAAGAAGGATGTACCTGATATAGTACAGTATACAATATTTCATTTTATTATATAACAGGTATTTATAGTGTGTATAACAGGTCGCATTAATTTAGATTTTTACTTTTATTAAAGCTATATAACAGGTACAAAATAATTATACCATACCAACTTAAAAATTAAAACTTTTTTTGTGACAAATTTATATCAAAAACTTAAGGTTAGATAAAAAAGTGCTTTTTATCTATATTGCGATATTATGCTAAATACATTTTTCAAATAAACCACGCAAGAATAAATATCAAGAAAAATTCCACAAAAAAACTTTTTTTTTTTTTTTTTTTTTTTTTTTTTTTTT
>NZ_JAFCAC010000010.1:0-444 GCF_018588165.1 Thermoanaerobacter sp. CM-CNRG TB177 | reverse complement strand
AAGGGGTTATTCTATCCTGCGTGCTTCCCGTAAAGGGGATGGTATTTTCATCCTCTGCTGGTGCCGCATTTGCGGCATGGGAGTCTATGATGAAATAAAAGCAAGTGGTCATCCACGATTTGAAACTCCTGCGGGAAAACAGGCCCAGGTAGATTGGAAGGAAGACATAAAATTAGTTTCGAGATATAAGTAGTTGATATAACAAACGAGGGGAGGAAGATAAATAATAAAATAAAAGCATTTGCAAATGATTTTGGCTTTAAGATACGCTTATGTAAACCAAGGCGCTCATATACCAAAGGAAAGGTGGAATCATCTAATAAATTTATTGATTGGTTACTGCCATACAATGGTGAATTTGAAAATGAAGAAGATTTAATAAAGATAATCGATGAAATAAACAAAAAAGTTAATCAATCCACAAATCAATCAACAGGAATACAA
>NZ_JAFCAC010000009.1:0-10377 GCF_018588165.1 Thermoanaerobacter sp. CM-CNRG TB177 | reverse complement strand
GCAGGCTTTCAATTCCTTATAGGTAGGCTAAAAACAGCTGGAAGTTATGGGGACGGTTGGCGCCAGGATTCTTTCAATTCCTTATAGGTAGGCTAAAAACGAGGCAGCAGGTTCTTTGAGAATCTAGCTGCTTTTTCTTTCAATTCCTTATAGGTAGGCTAAAAACACTGGTTTATTGTTAGCCATACTATCTAAATCTTCTTGCTTTCAATTCCTTATAGGTAGGCTAAAAACCAAGAAGCTAAAAAACAAATAGAAGCTTTAAATTTCTTTCAATTCCTTATAGGTAGGCTAAAAACCGCCTCTATGCACGGCGTTTCGTTGTAGTAGGCAGCTTTCAATTCCTTATAGGTAGGCTAAAAACGTTTTAATATTTATGCCTTTTAATACTGGCATTGGCATCTTTCAATTCCTTATAGGTAGGCTAAAAACCCATTATAACGTGCATAAATAGTGCATGTAAGTTTTATAACTTTTTAATTTATTGTCAAGTATCTTGACTTTATTATATCATATTGTTCGATAAAATCAACTACAATCTGAAAACCAAAAAATAAAAAATGTCGTCGATCCCCAGGCATTTTTGCGCTACTAAGGATCGACGACATTTTTTATTACCATATACCTATAACTCCTTTTGCAATAAAACCTGTTTCTTTGTCATAATATTCATTTAAACTGTCATAATTTACATACTTGAAACCCCATATATCAGGAGGCATGTTTTCAGCTGTTGCGGGTATTGATATTACATATTTATAGAAATCAGCTTTAAAGCGATTAAAAATATTTCTCCTTTCAAATAGATTTTTTATGTCTTTAAGTCCCACATATTTTTGCCACAATTCTTTGGCCTCTTCATTCAATTCGATAAACGCATCTACTTTATAATAGTCATCTTCAATTAGTTTAAATTTGGAAATACACATATCCCCATCGTCGCTATCATATTTTAATGCGTATATTGCATCTAAAAGTTTTTTTGCTTCACTTGAGGACATTCTTTCTGATACTTCGTGATAATATTTTTCTATAATTTTTAAAAGTTCCTGCTCTCTTACAATGTCGTATTTACTCAGTATTTCCCTTGTTATATCAAGCAATATTCTATCATAGATATATCTTGAATATCTTTGACCTTTTTCATCTATCAGCGATACAATATAAACCTTTCCTTTTCCATTCCAGTTTCTATTGCACCTTCCTGCTGATTGGTTAATGGAATCAAGCGGCGCTATATCTCTTACAACAACATCAAAATCAATGTCTACTCCTGCTTCTACTAATTGAGTTGTTACTGCAAACTTTATTTTTCCTTTTTTTATTTTTTCTATTCTTTCCATTCTTTCCAAAGGTGTTATATGAGTTGATATGTAAATTATTTCATCATTAGGTACTTTAGTTTTTAATATACTGTAAAATTGCTGAGCAGATTTTATAGTATTTAATATAAAAAGATAGCTTCTACCATCGCTTAAATCGAACATCTCACTTAGTTTTTCTAAAGTAATATCACAATCCAATTTTGGAATAATCTCTACCCTCTCCATCTGAGCAAAGTATTTATTTTTGTCCACTAACGGGTAAATTTCTTCTTCTTTGAATATTAAAGGTTGAGTAGCAGTTACAAAAATTATATAGGAATTCAATTCTTCTGCAACAGCTTTTAAAAGTTCTTTTATTAACAGCCAATATTTAAATGGTATTGATTGAACTTCATCTAGTATAATTATAGAATTTGATAACCTGTGGAACTTCCTTAAAGTCCTATTTTTTTCAGATACTAAAGTATGAAAAAATTGAACAAAAGTAGTTATTATTATTTCTGAATTCCAACCTTCTATCAATATTTTAGCTTGTTCATCTTCAAATTCACTATTACTTTTAGTATACTTTACATCCGACAAATGGTGATGTTTCAATATTATTTCTGTACTCGGATAAATCCCATTATATTTTAACAACTCTTCAATTACACTAGAATTTTGGTCTATAATACTTAAAAATGGCAAAGAATAAATAATTCTATATTTTACACCAGTGTGTTTGTATAATATATCCCATAATTTCATTGAAAAAGCAATTGTAGTCAATGTTTTACCAAGGCCCGTAGGAAGATTAATAGACATTATCCTCTGTCCAATATTTATTTCTCTCTCTACTGCTTCTTTATAAGCTTCTTCCCTTAATAAATTAATTTTATTTTCTTCACCACAAAAAGAAGCTTTATACGCTTTTACAAACTGGTCCTCAAATTTTATTTCTGGTCGTTTTATATTGTCGATTCCAACGACCACTTCTGTTTTATCGGTATCAATAAGCAAAGAAAACAAAAAGTTTAATAATAAATAAATGGAAATATCTTGTTCTTCTTTAAGCTTTCTTAATTCTCTTTTAACCTTTCGCAATTCAGAATTAATATTATCAATATACTCGTTTATTAATGATTTGGTTAAATCTTTATTTAAGCCCGCATTTTTAAGGTTTTTGTTTAATATTTGTAATTTTTCATCATCTATACTGTTAAGCTGCCTTTTAAGTATTTTTAACTCTTTCTCATCTAATATAACTTCATTAAAAATATCTTTTAAATCTCCATGGTGATTTTTAACAATTAAAAAAGCTATAAAAGGGAGTAATATTCCCTTCCTGTCTTGAGTATTTATCTCATTTTTAATCAAATAAAAAGCTACAACTGCAGACAATAAAGAATGATGCGTTTCTTCCATTGTTTTTAATTTATTTCTCTCTATCTCGTTTTCAGTAAACAAATATTTCTGAAAATAATTTGTCGCTTTTCCAAAGTCATGGCATAAAGAAATTATAGTAACTGTTTTTAAAAAAGTATCTTTATCTATTATTTCCACATTTTTTTCATAAACGTAATTTCTAATTATCTTAGAAGTATTGATAAGATGATCTTCTAAAAATTTGTCAGGATGGGAGTATAATTCAGAAAAAGATGACATGTTCGCCATTAACCTCCCAACATTTCATTACATGACATTTTATGCTCTGCCCATTTGCTTCATATAACACATCTTGGTAACTTAAAACAACCCTATCTTCATTCATATCCATGGGTATCTTTTCTTTAAAATATTTTTTACCCTTTTCAAAATAAATTTTGTCCTCCACAATAAATTCAAACGGCAGTACTGATAAAATATCTACTTCTACATACTTCACTTCGTGTGAATCATATATTCCTACAAACTTATAATCTGCTAACATTTCACTTAATCCCAGAGACAAAGTATAAACATTTTTGTGATTTTTTATTTTATCTATCACATCCTCAAACAAGTCATTATCTTTATGCGCAAAATAAATCCTATAAGCCGCATCTTTCACAAATTCCGCCCTAACTTGCGTTCTTGCCTCGTGATTTTTCATTTTATAAGGTATCCAGAAATTACCTTTCGTGTTTATCAAATTCAATCCCATCCTAATTTTTTTGACAGGGTTTAATATTCTTATGGCAATATTACAGTTTGAGCTTGAAAAAACTTTTAGATATTCTTTTTTATCAATCCCCGCTATTGCCCCCAACATGCCCTTGACAGTTGAAGGCGGTGGAAAGGAAAAAGTAAGCGGTGAAGATGTGGTGTAATATTTTCTGAAATGTCCATAGTCCCCGAATATATCAAAGACCAAAGTTTTCATATTTATATCCCCTCAATACTGGAGTTTTTGAATGTTTAATCCTTCCAATGCTTTCTCTAATGTACATACTTCTCCATTACATGTAAAAATAACTCTATCATCGTAGACATACTTTATTAATTTTATTTTATCTTTGTTTTCTTTGAGAACTGTCACAAGTTCTGTTATATCAAGTTTACCATCTTGTATATCTCTTATTTTTTCATCCTCCATATTATGCACAAATTTTATGCGTTTTTCAAGCTCCCCTATTTGATAATTATTTTCTTGATATATTACTTCAACCAATAACCTTGGTTCGTGTCCCATTTTTGAGCCTGACATTAAATTTTTAGTTCCATTCCACATGCCTTCTAACATTAAATCCACATCTTCATCCGTTAAAGGTATATTTTGCGCTATTGCAGCATTTTCATTAACAACCCCATAAAAAGCAATTAATGAGTAGGGTAATATGTATTTTTCCGTAAATGTCCCTTGCCCCCTACCCTCTCCAGAAGGCATAACTGTTGTACCTTTTATATACATTAAATCTACCTTGTGAAGAGACTTGCCATATTTAAATTGAACTGGGCCAGTGAGGGTCATTACTTTATCTTTTACCGCAGTTGTTGCTCCAAATAATCTCACATCAATGCATTTCTCTATTATGTCTTTATTTGTGCCAAAATCTTTCATTCTCTCCTCTTTCGTCCGGAGTTTTCCCCCCTCCTCTTCCCTTGTTTCGAGTATAAATACCTCCTTCCCTTTGTAATAAGCAAGATAATCCCTTATTGTCCTTTTAAGCCTCACATCTGTCACAATATTTATGCCTGTCTCTTCGTCTATACGCGGTTTATTTTCGTCTACAGGATCGCCATTAGGATTTGCAAAATTAACATCATAGAGAAATAGAATTTCTGCTCGATTTTTAACAATGTTTCCCATTTGTTTTCTCCTCCTCTTCTTTTTTATAAATGATATTTGTTAATTCATCAGCTAAATTAATGCCGCAAACAAAATAGAAATTTATTTCATCAACAGACATATTCCAATTATCTCCCGCTAAAAGAAGATAATTAGAGACTTCTTTTGCTAAAAGCCTTTTCCCTTTGTCAAAAGAATCATACTCTTCAAGTTTATTTTGCACTTTAGGAAGAAGGCCTTTTATGTCTTTCTCATCCATTTTTAACCCCTTTAAATTTTTCATAAAGGGTTTCGCTTCTCTATCTGAGTACTGTTTCCTCAATAAAAGCTCAGTAAGAGCTCCTAAAAGTACAAGTCCTTTTTTAAGAGGGGTCTCAAAACTGGGACCATATTTAGCAAAAAAGCTGTCAAATATCCTTTCTTCCATTGGCACAACCTCCATCTTTATAAGCTTTAATTTTTCAAGAAAAGCTACTGTCATTAAGCCATCTTTTATTGCATTTTTATAATTGCGGTCATTTACAAATTCCTCTCGAACTTTTTTCATAATAAGGCCGTACAAAAAGCCCAAATCAACGGGTCTACCCGTGAAAATCCTATCTGTTATATCCAAAAAATAAGTATCCAGGTCATTATCTTTTTTATTTGAATCAGATTTGGACATAAAACTTCTTATATTTTTGAAAGTAAAGTTTTCATTAAACGTCTCATCTACTTTATCTTTTGCATTAAAAATTTCTCTTAAGTGGGAAGGGAAAACATCTTCTATTAAAAGCAAGATCCTTTCTGCGGAATTTGCTTTTTTCAAAAACAAAAAGTTTACAGTCATTGTATCTTCTGCTTTAGCAAGATAGTCCAATATTTCATCTTCGTCTCCAATAAATCTCTTCTTTGTTTCTTTTTTAAGAGATATAAGTTTACTCGCATTTTCAAATATCTCTCGCACCTCTTTTTTTACAAATTCGTTTCCTATAATAAAGTTAGGTATTAATTGATATTCCAAACCATAAAACTTAAAAGTAAGTTCATTTTCAAGGTATCTTTTCCCCTCTTCTAAAGCCAACATGCATTCCTTACATACAGGATAATTCCTCCATGATTCTTTTTCGTTAAATCCACCAGCAATATATCCCGGTTTGTCTATTGTGTAGAATTTATAAGTATCTACCGTGCCAAAAATCATCTTCTTTTTTTGTCCACAAATTGAGCAAACCTTATCTTTTGAATGAATCTTTTGGTACTTTTTGTTGTGTAGCTGTAATAAGATACTCTTAAAAATGTCCAAATCTCCAATGTATTTGGAGTCTCCGTCTACATTAAATTTAAGTATGAGAGATAGTCCTTCTCTTTTAGGAATATCTTTCCGAATCTTTTCCACTTCAGCAATAATTTCATCACTTTTTTCTTCCAATATGTTTCGTATTTTTTGAAGAAAAATTTTATTTTTTTGGTCGATTTTGATTGTTCTGTCATCCAATACTTTAAACCAGCTTTTTATTTTACCGTTAAATGTTTTAGTCACCTCTGTTATTTTTGCAGCAGGGGTATATCCAGGTGCATTCCCACTTGTGTCAGTAAAAAGGTATCTATTTATTTTTGAATCGTCATATTCTTCAAGTCTCACCTTTTCATATTCAATGTCATCTTCTTTTATAGTAAAATCTATAGTTGCTATTTTGGAATATCTACCCTCTTGATTTGGATTTTCTATAAATACGTCTAGCAAAGTCTTGTTTTGAGATTTTAACACCATTTCCCCCAACTCTTTTATTGCTGTAATCATTCTCTCTCCCTCCTTTCGCTATTTAATTATCTCAAAACACCCGAACCCTTGGGAATTTTTAGCTCCTAGTCCCGTGTAATAGGCAAGCTCCAGAAGTTCAGGTGTTGTTTCCACATCATATATACCCATCCATCCTTTTACATAAACATTTTTATATTTGATCTTTTTTGAATATCTTCTGTCTTCTTGTTTGGATAGAGGATAAAGCTTAAAATATGGATCTTTCGCTTTTACATTATAGACTAATTCATATTTTTTAAGCAGATTATTAAGTAAAAGGGGAGAAAATTTTTCATCCCATGGTGAGTAATAATAAGTATACTTTATATCTCCCTCCTTTAAAGTACTATACATCACAACTGGAGAGATAAATTTTATCCTTGCTTTATTTTTAAAAACAGGAGGATTGTCGATATTGAGTGAATTTAAAATAAATTTTTGCCCATTAAAATGGCAATATTCCTTTTTTAACACATTCTTAGAAATATCAAATATAAATTCATCCAAAGGAGAAGCGACTGTAAATTTAAAAGGTGGCGTTATGCTTATCTTTTTCTGCCCTTTAGAGTCTACTAAAATCTTAAACTCTCCTTCAATCCTTGAAAAAGTAAATAATTTAAATTTCCTCTTTTCATATTGAAATCCTCTATCGTGTAAAAAAACTGCGAAATTGCTGTCTCCCATGAGGTCATACAAAAAGCCTTGAACTATATAATTATAATGAATTGGCAATACTAAATTCTTTTCTCCCATAAATTCCATGGTAATTCTCATAATTACACCCCATAAATAGCGAAGATATGGATTTATTGGTTATACATGTATATAATTCTACATTAATCTCTATTTTTCCTTCTTAACTTTTAAAAAATATTAACGATTTTGTCTAATTCTATTTAATAAATAGTAAACCATAAAAATAAAAAGGTTCTTTCTCAAGACTTAAGGTTGGCATTTTCTGATTCCTGCTCTTATTTTTCAGTCCAGAACACTTAAACCAATTCGTGAATACCTTTACACAACTTACATCTTAAATAGCCAGTCACACTGGCTGGTCCTCACTCCAAATCTCCTAATCGTCTTTGTTCATCTCCTCTTTTCTAGCTCTGTTCTACTCATTTTTTAGTTGTTAAAGTCAACTTACCATGATAATTCCTGGTCGATAAGGTTATCCTAATTAAGCACCTTTGAGAAAGTGTTCTTAAAGCCCAGCTCTAGAGCATCCCTCATATTCTTTTTCGGTCCATTATCACAGCTTTTTGCGTGGCAGTCCTATTGCCTCCGGACCGGATAGTCGATAGATTCGTACTTTGCGACTCCGTGGAAATTCCCTCTTCATCATAGACTTGAGCAGTTTAGGAAGGTCCGCCGCTGAAACACGGCACTCGAATTCTTCATATCCGCGTTCACGCACTAGAAAAGTCTGATCGTCGAGCTTCAGAATAGTGATTCCGCGATTACGCTTGTAAGACAGGATTTCTAGGCCCTGCGGTGGGGTCAGCTTGGTAAGCGCGATGCACACCTTTTGCAGGGTCGTTTCCAAATTGACCAAGGCCATCCGTTCTCTTCCCCCCTTTCTCCTTTTGCTTTCAATATTATATTCTCCCGTTGGACCGGCTGGCAGCAATTGCCAGCAGCAAGGGCTTATCATTCTTCTGTTTGGAATAATGGTCGCATAACTCCCGAATAGTAGAGATAATGGTGGTCGCTTTGTTGGACGGGCATCTAAGTAGGAGCTAGAGTTGGCTTGGTAGTCGGTTTACAGTTTCAACTCCTTATAGGTATGCTAAAAAATAATTACAATTGTATTTTATTACAATGTATTTTATTATGTCAACTTTCAATTTCTTATAGGTGTTGTTATTTTGTGATATTTCATATTGAAAGTGCTCTACAATAATGTAAGGATGGAAAAGGAAAGAGCACGCTGCATTTGTACGATAATCCTATCCCAATAAATAGGAAAAACGCCAACATTCATGAAAAATGATAACAATCACAACTCTAAAAATTCAAAAATCGACTTTAAATTCTTCTAATTTTAATGTATAATGGTACCATGGGAGGGAGAAATATGGAAACATGTAAAAAGAAATTAGTTTTATCTTTCATATTTATCTTTTTAATAGTTACCATTTTTAATTTACGGGTTGCAAATGCTCAAGAAAAGCAAGAAATTACAGTTCTTTTAGATGGATATCCCGTAACTTTTGATGTGCCACCAGTACTTAAAGATGGTACAACCTTAGTCCCATTTAGGGCTATTGCCGAAGCTTTAAATATTTCTGTAAATTGGGAAGTCTCGACACAAACAGTTACAGCAACTGATAATAAAACAAAGGTCAAACTTCAAATTGGTAATAAAACAGCGATAAAAGACAATATGCCGCTTACTCTCAGAGTATCGCCACAAATGATAAATCAAAGAACTTTGATACCACTTAGGTTTTTTAGTGAAGCTTTTGATTGCGATGTGGATTGGGATAAAAATACTTATACTGTAAAGATAACATCGCCACCAAAAGAAATGTTTGTAACAGGCTTTTATGCTTTGGGAGATAGCCAAACAAGCAGTTGGACAAATTTGTTTGGCAAAAGTTATCCCGAATATACTTCTGGCAATACTGGTTACTTTAGTTCTATTGCATTTGGCTGGTATAGTTTAGATAATAATGGCAATCTCTTGACAAAAAGTCGAACTGGTTGGCAAAGACCTGATGGATGGGAAAAAGTACTAGAAGTAATATCACAATACAAATTGAAATCAGAAATGGTTATACACGTCACCGATGGTGACAAAACCATTTCCAACTTGTTGTCATCGCCAGAAGCTATAGAAAAAGCTATTTCATCAATCGTTGAAGAGGCAAAAATTTACGATAGTGTAAATCTTGATTTTGAAGGACTAGGGCTTAATGAAGATAAAGAGCAGCTCCTTCAAACTCAGCAAAAATTTACTGAGTTTGTTAAACTGCTTAAAAACCGCCTTGATGTCTCAAAATCAATTACATTAACTCTCCATGCGCCAAATAGTGTATATAAAGGATATGATTATAAAACTCTCGGAGAAATTACAGACAAAATAATTATCATGGCTTACGACTATGGTACAAAGCCTGAACCGGAGGAACTTGTAATCCAAGCAATTGAGCAAGCAACTGAAAAGGTACCAAAAGAAAAACTTTTGCTTGGTATTTCAATACCAAATGAAACACTAGAAAGCTTTGCAGTAAAAATTGGTCTTGCAAAAAGATTTGGACTTGGTGGAATAGCTATTTGGAGATTAGGACTTGTGCAAGATGAGATGTGGGATGTCTTGAAAAATTCAATAACGCCACGAAGGTGAGTATGTAAACATTCGCCATCGTGGCGTTATTTTTATAAATTTATAAAATTTCCTGAAGCGTTTTCCATGCCAATAAAGCACATTTTACGCGGGCAGGAAAGTCAGACACACCCTGCAGTACTTGTGCATCACCTAATTCATCTAAATTTACATCTTTTTTGTGTATCATGTCTATAAATTCTTGAACAAGCCTTAAGGCTTCTTTCTTGTCTTTTCCCTTTATAAGGTCTATCATCATAGAGGTTGAAGCCTGGCTTATGGCACACCCATGACCTGTAAAAGATGCATCTTCTATAATATCTCCATTCATTTTTAAATAAAGAGTAATGTCGTCACCACAAAGTGGGTTGTGACCTCTTTCTTTGCGGGTTGCATCTTTAAGCTCTTTTCTATGAGGAGAATTCTCATAATGCTCCATTATAACCTCAGAATAAAGCTGATTTAAATCGCTCATTTAAACCACTTCCTAACTTTTTTAAGTCCTTCAACAAGTGCGTCAATATCGTCAAAGTCGTTGTAAAGATAAAAGCTTGCTCTTACAGTGGCGGGAACACCTAAGTACCTCATTAAGGGTTGACAGCAGTGGTGCCCACTCCTTACGGCAATACCCTCCTCGTCCAGTATTGTAGCAACGTCGTGAGGATGGACACCTTCTACATTGAAGGAAATTATTCCT
>NZ_JAFCAC010000008.1:0-537 GCF_018588165.1 Thermoanaerobacter sp. CM-CNRG TB177 | reverse complement strand
GATTTTTCTCTTGAATCTATGCTCACTGCTTTGATTATCCAAAAAATTCTCTCTATCCCTACTGTTCAACTCCTTGTCCATGTTCTTAAGCTATCTAAAGAATTAAGAGAGCTTTGTGGCTTTAAAAGAGTCCCTCATCCTTCTCAATTCTCTAGATTTAAATCCATTTTCCTCAAAGATTTGGAGAATTTCTTCAATAATCTTGTTAATTTAACTGAGCCTATTTGTCAGGCTATTAATCCTTCCATTTCTAATATCCTCATCGCTGATACTACTGGCTTTGAACCTTATGTCAGAGAAAATAATCCTAAGTTCTTTGATTCCCTTTATAGAAATATTAAAAAGTTCTCTAAATCTAATCCTGATTTTGATGCCCACTCTTATGCTTGTTCTAAAATGCCTAAGTTCGCTCACTCTAATCCTGATGCTAAATTCTCTTATATTAATGGCCATTATTGTTACTCTATCAAAGCTACCATCCTCACTAATGGCTTAGGCATTATTCAGCATATTAGTTTCTATGACGATGATTCTTTA
>NZ_JAFCAC010000007.1:0-6169 GCF_018588165.1 Thermoanaerobacter sp. CM-CNRG TB177 | reverse complement strand
GAATTAGGTCCTACTTATTATGAAGAGAAAAAGCGTAATATGATTATTCGTCAAGAAATTCTGTGAGAGAGGCAGAGAGTGCCAGTTTTATTGGCGAAGAAATTACATGGTTCTTGTTAATGAGATGATATTCGACACTACCTTTGCAGGAGGCTAAAAATGAAGCGGTTACTCTTTATCACGATCATTTCTGTAGTTATGATGGCCGGTAGGTTGGTGCTGCCGGCCTTCGCTCAAGAACAGCAGAAAATTCCCGTCCTGATTGACGGGCTGCCGGTTGTCTTTGATGTACTACCAATCATACAGAACGGTCGGACATTGGTTCCCTTCCGAGCCATAGCTGAGGCGTTAAACGTGAAGGTCGACTGGGACGGTACTACTCAAACGATAAGTGCTACGGACGGGAAAACTTCTATCCGGCTCCAGATTGGCAACAAGACCGCTCACCGCAATGACTCTCCTATCTTGTTGGACGTTCCCCCGCAAATTCTGGGTGTGAGAACACTTATACCGCTCCGGTTCTTCAGCGAAGCCTTTGACTGCCAGGTGAATTGGGACAACTCGATTAACGGGGTGAGAATTACCTCCCCACCCAAAGAGATGACGGTAATTGGGTTCTACGCCTTGGGCGACAGCAAGACCAGCAGTTGGACTAACATCTTTGGGAAACCTTACCCGGAAACGGACAGAGGAAATACCGATGTGGTAGGCGAACTGGCGTTAGGCCGGTATAGTCTGGACAAAGAGGGCAACCTTTTGACGAAGAGCAGGACTGGCTGGCAGAGGCCAGACGGAGAATTGGCTGACCGGATTATCATCATGGCCTATGACTATGGTTCTAAGCCAGAGCCGGTAAGCCTTGTCACTCAAGCAGTGGAGATAGCTAGGGCCTCTGTTCCGCCGGAAAAGCTAGTGCTTGGAATTTCTGCTTCCTCGGAAACACCGGAGAGCATTCTAATCAAAGTGGGCATCGCCAAGCGATACGGCCTTGACGGTATCGCCATCTGGCGGTTAGGTCTGGTGACCGGTGAAATGTGGGACACATTGAGGTCTACCGTAATACCACGGAGGTGACTTTGGCAGAGTTGTTGTAGATTTTTCTGCGAGCAGCGGAACAAAATAGTCGGTTTGGGCGTCTATACTTTTTGGAGAAAAAATTCTTGAGGGAGGTTTTGCCAGTGAGGAAAAGGGTTAAATTGAGCATTTTATTATTTCTAATTGCCGCCACACTTTCATTAATTTTATTCGGATGTAGCCAAGAACCGTTCAATAGCAACGTTGAAGAAAACAAAGCTGAAGAGCAGCCAACATCGAAGGATGGTCTACAAAATGCGGAAACCATTTTGGAAAGTTTAAAATCTGCATCGCCAGAAGAAGTTATTCAGGCCTTCTTTTGGGGGCATAGTAATCACTGCAAAGAAGTCGTTAACGCTACGCTCTATCACGAATATGCTAAGACTAATAGCGATTATCCAGAAATTAAGCAATGGGAAGTCCTACAGATAACCAAGTTACTTAATCCCCCGGATTGGCTAAGAGATAGTGAAAAGGAGTTTACCGAGGTAGAATATTTTAAGGTTAAGCATCGCTTAACGCTCAATTCAGGATATGATTTGTCCAATACGCAGCTAGCTGAAATAGCAGAGCGAGGGGAAATTGAATGGTACTTTGTCCTTGCTAAGGAAAGGGAGTCTAGGTGGTTTATAGTGTCCTATGGAAATTAGAAGATGGTGGGTCATTAACCCACCATCTTTTATTGTGGAGTTAACACGTTTATTTAATAACTGTCTTTTATTTCATAAATGTAGATGTATCTTTTGTCAGGGTCCCTAAAGGAACTTAAGTATTGGTATAGGGAGATGTTCTTTTCATCCCTTGTATGTTGTGCCATAAATAAATCATCTCTACCTATATTTGCATTGTAACCCCAGTCATGTACTACTTGAGTATGATAAGGGTAATTATTGTTATAGGGGTCACCATATTGAATTACATCTCCCTCCCACAAATCATAATACAGCGAGTCAAAGTTTTCAAGTGCTTCAGCTACGGTTAGGTCTGGTGACCGGTGAAATGTGGGACGCGTTAAGGGCTAACGTAATACCGAGGAGGTGACCTCGGTAAGGGTGTCAAAGATTTTGCGGGAAGCGGAACAAAATAGCAGGGTTGTGCGTCTATACTTTATGGAGAAACAATTTTTAGGGAGGTCTTACTAGTGAAGAAGAAATGGATAATTATTGTAGGTGCTGTTTTATTAGTCGGTATCTTTACCACTATAGCTTTCGCTGATAACCCTATTAAGCTATTTGTTAACGGCCAGGAAATTAAGCCAGATGTTCCACCGCAACTGATTAACGGCAGGACAATGGTCCCCATTAGGTGGGTTGCTGAAGCGCTGGGTGCTGATGTCCAGTGGAGCAATAATAGGGTTATTAAGTTAACTTCAGTCGTAGAAAGGCCTATTCTTTTTACCAGGATTGCTTTCTCAAAGGACTGGCGAAAGACAACAAAGCCACCATACCAGGAACTTCCGGAATTGCGTGATCTATATAACCAAAATTTCTATGTTATAACTGGTAACAGCGAAGGGAGTAAGATCTTTGACACTCTAGGTATAGATAAACTGGAACGTGTATCGTCAAATATTGCTGCTCCTGAAGGTAGCCTAGGTATTCTTACTGTGTATAGCTCTATCATTGGAATTACAGTAAAAGGACAAAACGTAATAGTCTATGTCCAACCTCAAGACGCCGGTTATGATTTCGTTGCAGTTGAACCAGCGGTTACTGACCTTCCACAAGAAGACAGCGGATATGGCGAGAAAATGTCTACCTTCTTTTTTACAGATACTAAAGGTAAAGAACTAACAAGGGTTGTAAAAATGTGGCCGTAAGTTTTGCCAAAGCGCGCAGGGAGACTTATGTGTCTCCCTGCGCATAAGACTATTTAGTTATTAACTAAGGCGCTGAAATGTTAACCGTCCCACTACCAGGAAATCCCAAAGCTTTTGCAACACCGCCATATGTCAAATCGATTGTGTTAGCAGGGGTTGTATCATTTACTCTTGCTATAACGCTTTTCCCACTATATGTTACCTTAACCCAACAGTTACGCGGTAAATCGGAAAGTCCGGATGCAATAGTAAGATCGCACGTATGGAATATTTCACCATTACTTGTATAAGGGTTTAAGAGCTGTTCTCCTGCACCATAATACGTAGCAGTTACATTCTTATTTCCAGAGTAACTTTGTGAGGGAACAACGAGTTGCCTGGAAGACTTAACTGGCTCTCCTAGACAGTTCAAGTCGCTACTCTGAAGTGCACCTCTTATATTTCTCGCCCAACTCAACGCTAATGCTGCAGGTGTCATACCATATGCGGTCGCGTCTGCGGCGGTAACAGTACAAATAGAGTTTAGATTTGTATCATAAAGGTCTTCGTATATTGTATTTGGGTAACTTTTGAAGGTAACTTGGCCGTCTCCTCGACGAACATGCGCAGATGCAACCACGTAGTCGCTACCTATCCATGCTGGAGTAATAAAATCAAGATCTCTCTTGGCATCTGCGAAAATTGTATTGAGACGGTCAGCAGTTATCTCCGCTCTCTGTCCAGGGTTATAACCTCCAGCGGAGACCTTGAACCTAATTACCCCATAGTTGTTCACAAGGACAACGCCATCTCCATTTGTATCTACATACCACGTTGCTTGATTTGCCATCACATGTCTCCTCCTCAAATAATTTTTCTTTACACCGAGACAAGGAGGAGATAAAATAGTCTAACAACTCCCTGCCTTCGGGTATGGGGTTGTCCGTCCTGGATGAGGCTCTACTTGGCGGTGGGCTCGTCCAGGACAAAATGTTTCCTTAACCTGTTCAACGCTCGCTCTTTCAATCGGTGTACGACCGGTTGTGATATTCCCAACTGTTCAACTACCTCCCGCTCTGTACGTCCCTCCAGGACCGTTGCCGTAATGACTTTTTGCTGCTGTGGCGTCAGCACCGTGAGGGCTTCCTGAAGGAATACAGAGTCCTCTACTTCGGCCAAAATGTCATCTGTGCCGGCTACGGTATCGAGCATCTCTGTCATCTCATCTTCGGCTTCTTGACTGAGTAGGTTGTTAAGGATTAGTAGTTCGTGCTCCCGTAGCCGCTTATGCTTCTTCGCTAGCCTGATAGCTTCGTGGCGTAGGCCGGTTAAAAACCAGGCCATAATCCGGGCTTCTTCAACGTCGTCGTAGATGTCAGGTGTAGGGAGCCATCATTGTCCACCTCCTTCCAGCTTGTCTAACCTGCCCTCTACTACATAAAGAGAAAATAGGGGGGCGTTTTAATACCCCCCTACCAAAAAAATTCTTGAGTTATTTCTGATAGTCGCTTTTACGGGAGAAGTACCGGTTTAGCTCATCCCTACCCCACGTGGTATTGGGCTGGTAGCGGTAAACGGCTTCTATTATCCAAGTCATCAAATCGGAGCAGGCCTCCTCGTATCCTAGCTGACGGCTGTATTTCTTGACGATTGGAATGAAGCGTTTAACAACCTGGGTCATAGCTTCTTCATTACCACTCTTCGCTAGAGCAATCAGTTCTCGGAGTTTCGGTTTTCTTTGCAAGTTTTGTCACCTCCACAGAGACAAAAAGACCTACCACACCTTGGCAGAGGGCAGGTCTTAGACTTCTAGAGCAGCGGCAGCCAGGCTGTCATAGTGCCTGTGGGCACCTTAGACCCTGTAGCTTTACGTCCCCATTTTTCAATGGGTTTGCCTTTAACGCCAAAGTATTTAGTTTTCGTCAAAGAGCGCGGAACCCTCACCTCCCTCAATCTGTCTATTTAATAAGACGAATGGTGGGTTAAAATAGTTCCATATACTGGCAAGGAACTCATCGTCTTTTTCAGACACCTTTCGTCAAAAAATCTTTCGGTTTGATGAAAGGGTGAATAACTTGTCCATCCCGTGAATATGATGGTAATAGATATGGGATTTCTTTACCAAAATTGGCTGTAGAATATTGTAGACAATTTTGGAAGCCCTCTTTTAAGTTCCTAACATACATCCTATAATAATAACATAGGAGGTGAAATCTGGTGAACGAGCTACTTACTACCAATGAAGCGGCTGAAATTCTCGGAATATCGCCTATTGCGGTTGTTAATCTCCTTCGAGATAAGAAACTGTATCAAGAAACGAGGTGTTGACGGAATTGACCGCTGGTTCATCAGACAAGAAGACGTTGCTCTCTACTGCGCTGGACTAGCTATTTTCCACATGCTCCAGCAGAAGGCTAAAGAGCAACCAGTGGAAGAGGGTGTCCCACTGTGACTAAGGCAGTAGGGTACATTAGGGTAAGTACAGAAGAACAGACTCAGCACGGCTACTCTCTTGAAGCTCATGCACAAGCAATCAAGAAATATTGTGAACTTCAGGGGTGTGAACTTGTAAGGATTTACCGGAATGACGGCTACAGCGGTGCTTCTATGGAGAGACCTGATTTACAGCAATTACTCGAAGACATTCACTTTGGAAAGTTCGATGTGGTAGTTGTCTGGAAACTTTTGACAGATTGAGCCGTAACTTAAAAGATACCTTTTACCTCCTCGATGATGCTTTTGAGAAGAACGGGATAGGTTTTACCAGCATACAGGAACAGTTTGATACTACCACACCTATCGGTAAAGCGGTCATGCAAATCATCGCAGTGTTCGCGCAACTGGAGAGAGAAATGATTACCGAAAAGATGAAGATGGGAAAGTACCAAAAGACACGGCTGGGACAGTTTCCGAGCGGTCATATCTTATACGGTTACAGAAAAAAACCAGTGACCGGAGAGTTCGAGATTAATGAGGAAGAGGCAAGAATTGTCAGGCTGATTTATCATTGGTACGTCTACGGTGACGAAACATGAAAGCCACTGGGAATAGAAGCTATCGCTGATAAGTTAACGAAGATGGGTATCCTTCCTCCTTCCGCTGTCCGTGGAGTTCGTGTCGGAGTCAGAGGAAAGAGAGGCCAAAAAGGTGAATACGCCAAGAACTGGTCAAATGCTACTGTCAGACAGATTCTTACTCATCAGGCATATATAGCCCTCTATGCCGTAACTATGGCACCATCAAAGGATGAAAATACCATCCCCTTTACGGGAAGCACGCAGGATAGAATAACCACTT
>NZ_JAFCAC010000006.1:2723-16180 GCF_018588165.1 Thermoanaerobacter sp. CM-CNRG TB177 | reverse complement strand
CATTGTACCAGAAAGGATTGAAGTCCTCAACTTTCATTTAAGTTTACAAAACGGTTTGTAGTTTTAGGGGGGATTTTATGAAAAGTTTTGCAACAGTTATCCCATTTATAAAAAAACACAAGTGGAATTACATAATAGGTATAATTTTTTTATTAGCAGTAGACATACTTCAAATGATAGTTCCCCATTTATTAGGTTCAGTAACTGATTTATTTAAAAGTAAAGACTTAACTCCAAAGGTATTGTTAACGTATTCTTTTTGGATAATAGGTATAGCTATTTTGGTATTTGCTTTTAGATTTATTTGGCGTATGAAAATAATGGGATTGTCAAGGCTTTTGGAAAAAGAACTAAGAGAAAAACTTTTTTTTAAATTACTTGAGCTTTCACCACAATATTATAACGAACACAAAACAGGTGATTTAATGGCTCATGCTACAAATGATATCAACGCTGTAAGAATGGCACTAGGACCTGGAATCATAATGTCAGTAGATGCCTCATTTTTAGCTATATCTATAATACTTATAATGATATTTACAATCGATCCAAAACTTACTATTTTAGCCTTACTGCCCTTACCCGTTATTGCACTAATAGTTACTCGTTTTGGCAAAGTCATTCACTCAAGATTTTTAAAAGTTCAAGAGGCTTTTTCCTCTTTAACAGATAAAGTTCAAGAAAGCATATCTGGCATAAGAGTAATTAAAGCTTTTGTTCAAGAAAAAGAAGAAATAGAAAACTTTAGAAAAGAAAATCTAAAAAACTTTAAGGCAAATATGGATATGATTAAAATCTGGGGATTATTTGACCCTACCGTTCAATTTTTAGCAGCATTAAGTTTTACAATAGCTTTGCTTTATGGTGGAATACAAGTTATAAAAGGAATAATCACTTTAGGTGATTTTGTAGCATTTACCAGCTACTTAGGAATGCTTATCTGGCCTATGATGGCATTTGGCTGGGTAATAAATATTTTTCAGAGAGGTTCTGCCTCCATGGAAAGGCTAAATATAATTTTCAGTGAAGTACCTGAGATAACAGATAATTACGCTGATCCAAATATTACAACAATTGAAGGAAATATAGAAATAAGAAATCTCACATTTTCTTATAAAAAAGGCTTACCTCCTGTTTTAAAAAATATAAACATAAGCCTTCCAAAAGGAAAAACTCTAGCTATAATAGGCAAAACCGGTAGTGGTAAAAGTACTCTTGTAAATTTACTTGCAAGGCTTTATAAAGTACCGCAAGATACCATATTTATTGATGGGCACGACATCAACGAAATACCCTTAAAAGTTCTAAGACAAAGCATTGGTTTTGTCCCTCAGGACAATTTTATATTTTCAGATACTATAGCCAATAATATAGCCTTTGTCAAGGAAGAATCTCTAGAAAAAATACAAGAATTTGCTACAATGGCAGATGTCCATAAAGATATAATGGATTTTCCGCAGCAATATCAAACAATTGTAGGCGAAAGAGGAGTAACTCTCTCAGGCGGTCAAAAGCAAAGGATAGCTATCGCAAGGGCTTTAATAAAAGAACCAAAAATCCTCATTTTGGACGATAGCCTCTCTGCTGTAGATACAAACACAGAAGAAACCATATTAAACAATTTACGCGAATATATGAAAAATAGAACAACTATAATTGTCTCTCATAGAATCTCTACTATAAAAAACGCTGATGAAATCATAGTATTAGATAATGGGGAAATAGTTGAAAGAGGAACCCATGAAGAGCTTATTAAGTTAAAAGGTCTCTATAACAGTATTTATGAAAAACAGCAAATGGAAAATGCAATATTAAACGAAGAGATTTAAGGTGGTGATAAAGGTGGAATATCAGCAAGAAGAAGTAATGACCAAACCTTTTGACATTAAAATAATGAAAAGGCTTTTGACATACGCTAAACCTTACTGGTTATACATTTTTATAGCAGCTGTAAGTATACTTTTAGTAACAGCATCAAACCTTCTACGACCATACCTCGTCCAAAAAGCCATTGATAACTATATAAATAATCCTAACATTCCTAAAGTAGAAGCAATAAATGGCGTTACACATATAGGAATTTTGTATTTAATAATCATAACTGTAGCCTTTATCATAAATTATGGACAGATTTATTTGATTCAATACACAGGTCAAAGAATAATTTTTAACTTAAGGCAACAAATATTTGAACATATACAGAGTTTATCATTATCATTTTTTGATAAAAACCCTGTAGGAAGATTGGTAACACGTGTTACAAACGACACAGACACTTTAAATGAAATGTACACAAGTGTCATAGCAAATCTTTTTAACGACATCTTTATAATATTAGGAATAATCATTGCCATGGTAAGTTATAATGTAAAACTTGCATTAATCAGCCTCTCAACTACTCCGTTAATTATTGTAGGAATGTACATATACAGAAAATTAGCTTCGCAAGCTTATAGACTTGTAAGAGTTCGCCTTGCCAGAATAAATGCTTTTCTTTCAGAACACATAAGTGGAATGAAAATTGTACAACTTTTTGTAACAGAACATAAAAAAAGCAAAGAATTTGAAAAAATAAATAAAGATTATTATGACGCTAACATGAGGCAGCTTACAATTTTTGCAATATTCCGTCCTTCTATGGACGTAATATATTCTTTAACTTTGGCTCTTTTAATCTGGTATGGTGGAAAAGATATAATATCTCGCAAAATTGAATTTGGCGTACTTTACGCTTTTGTAAATTATCTGCAACAAATGTTTCACCCAATTTTTGATATATCAGAAAAATATGATATACTTCAATCGGCAATGGCTTCAGCAGAAAGAATTTTTATACTTTTAGATACAAAAGAACAAATAAAGGACCCTGAAGAACCTATTCCTTTAGAAGACATACAAGGAAAAATAGAATTTAAAAATGTCTGGTTTTCTTACAACGGAAAAGACTGGGTATTAAAAGATGTAAGTTTTGTGGTCAATCCTGGCGAGACAGTAGCACTTGTAGGGGCAACTGGAGCAGGAAAAACCTCTATAATAAATCTCTTAAGTAGATTCTATGATATACAAAAAGGCGAAATTTTAATTGACGGAATTGATATAAGAAAAGTAAGGCAACAAGATTTAAGAAAACATATAGCCGTTGTATTGCAGGATGTCTTTCTTTTTACGGGAGATATTAAATCAAACATAAGACTAAGCAACAAAAGCATAACAGACAACGACATTTACACGGTAGCAAGATATGTAAATGCTCATCACTTCATAAAAAAACTTCCAGAAGGCTATGAGTCAAAAGTGACCGAAAGAGGCTCTACTTTGTCAGCCGGTCAAAGACAACTTTTAGCTTTTGCAAGAGCTTTGGCCTTTAACCCTAAAATACTCGTATTGGACGAGGCAACAGCAAATATCGACACAGAGACAGAAATGCTCATACAGGATGCTTTAAAAAAGCTCACAAGAGGTCGCACTACTATTGCAATAGCCCATAGATTATCAACCATACAACATGCAGACAAAATAATCGTACTTCACAAAGGGCAAATCAGAGAAATGGGCACTCACAACGAACTATTGCAGAAAAAAGGTTTATACTACAATTTGTATATGCTGCAGTACAAAGATCAATTAGTAGAAAGAAAAGCTAACTAGAATACTAAAATTTAAGATGGACATACTATTTTTGAGGTGATAGTATGAAAAAATACTCTAAAATAGTATGTACCATTTTTATTTTGTTGCTTTTATTCAACTTGTCAGGTTGTAAAAATAAACAACAAAATAAACCTCAAAAAAAGCCTCAAACAAGTCAAAAAACAGAAGTACCAAAAGAACTATCTAAAATAGAAAAAGATATAGAAAAAATAATAAAAGAAGCACAGAAAATAAAGGAAAAACCGCAAAGTGATCAAGAAAAACAAAGTGATAAAGAAAAAAAAGATAAAAAGGAAGAGGATAAAAAAGCACTAAAGAAAACTCCTGAAGATAAATCTTGGGAAGAAATTAACAAAGCAATAAAAAATATTCATACAGATTGGAACTCATTAACTCCTTTAGTTACCAAAAAAGGAGCAAACTTAAATCTAATAAATAGTATGAGTGCTGCTATAAATGACCTTACCGTTGTAGCAGATAAAAAATCAAAAATTGATGTTTTAATATATGCAAATAATGTGTATAAATATATTCCTGATTTAGAAGACCTCTTTCAAACAGACACACCTACTGACATAAAAAGATTAAAATTTTACGCTCAAGATATCGCTTTTAAAAGCGAAGTACAAAAGTGGGAAGAAATTTCAAAAGATTTGATAGATATAAATTCTGTGTGGCAAACCTTAAAGCCAAAACTTCCTAAAGAAGCAAAAAATCCAGCTGACAAATTTGAAGTAGGAGTTACCGAATTACAAAAAGCAATAAAATCTCAAAATAAAGTTTTAACTAAAATAAAGACAGAAGTACTTCTACAAGATATAAAATCTCTTGAAAAATCTGCAAAGTCTAAAAAGTAATAACTACTTTTTAGGCTTTTTGTTCATCTGTAATCCTTATTTTATTGACTTCATATAATAATAATGATATATTTTAAATTAAATAAACCTGCTTTAATCCAGCGTATAAATGAAATATTGTCATAATCTTAGAACTTTAGAGGAGGATAATAATGGGAGTTAATGTAGCAATTGTAGGAGCTACCGGAATGGTAGGTAGGACTTTTCTTAAGGTAATGGAAGATAGAAATTTCCCAGTTGACAAACTTTACTTATTTGCTTCTTCCAAATCTGCTGGTCAAAAAATCACATTTAGAGGTAATGAATACATTGTAGAAGAACTTACTGAAGAAAGTTTTAAAAGAGACATTCAAATAGCTCTTTTTTCTGCTGGTGCAACTATAAGCAAGCAATTCGCTCCAATAGCTGCTTCTCATGGCGTAGTCGTAATTGACAATTCCAGCGCTTGGAGAATGGATGAAAATGTACCCTTAGTAGTTCCTGAAGTAAATCCTCAAGACATATCATGGCACAAAGGAATAATAGCAAATCCTAATTGCTCTACCATTCAAATGGTAGTTCCTTTAAAGCCTCTTCACGACAAATATAAAATAAAAAGAATAGTGGTATCCACCTATCAAGCAGTGTCGGGAGCAGGCAAAAAAGGTGTAGATGACCTTGAAAGGAGTTTAAAAGGAGAACCATGCCAAGTATTCCCTCACCCTATTGCAAACAACTGTATTCCTCACATTGATTCTTTCGCACCAAATGGATATACAAAGGAAGAATTAAAAATGATAAACGAAACCAAGAAAATCATGGGAGATAGTTCAATAAAGGTATCTCCTACAACAGTAAGAGTACCTGTTGCAAACTCTCACAGTGAATCTGTCAATGTAGAATTTGCAAGGCCTTATGAAATGGAAGAATTAATAGAGGTCTTAAAACATGCTCCAGGAGTTGTTGTACAAGACGATCCTCAAAATAATATTTATCCTCTTGCAACTTATGCCACAGGAAAAGATGAAGTTTTTGTAGGCAGAATAAGAAGAGATGAAACAGTCTACAGCGGTGTGAACATGTGGATTGTAGCTGACAACATAAGAAAAGGGGCAGCTACGAACGCCGTTCAAATAGCGGAACTTTTAATTAAAAATATGTGAAAGGAGAATAATTATGCCTGTTTTTAAAGGGTCAGGTGTCGCTATTGTTACCCCATTTAACGAAGAAGGCGTAAATTTCGAAAAACTTGGAGAGCTTATTGAATGGCATATCAAAGAAGGAACTGATGCAATCATCATATGTGGTACCACTGGTGAAGCCTCTACAATGACACAAGAAGAGCAACAAGCGGCAATTAAATTTACCGTTGAAAAAGTTGCCGGAAGAATACCAGTAATTGCAGGGACCGGTTCTAACAATACAGCCCATGCCGTTGAAATGAGTGAATATGCTCAATCTGCAGGTGCTGACGCTCTTTTAGTTATAACACCCTATTACAACAAAACAACACAAAAGGGATTAGTGGCTCACTTTACTGAAATAGCAAGACACGTAGACATACCTATTATTATCTATAATGTCCCCAGCAGGACATCTCTCAACATGCTGCCAGAAACTTATCTTGAATTGAGTAAACATGTAGACAACGTAGTTGGAGTAAAAGAAGCCAGTGGTGACATCGTACAGGTAGCTGAAATTGCCCGTATTATGGGTAAATCTTTCGAAATATACTCAGGAAATGACGACCAAGTAATACCAATAATGTCTTTGGGTGGCTTAGGCGTAATCTCTGTCACGGCAAATATAATCCCGGCAAAAATACATGAGATGACTACCGCTTATTTAAATGGGGACATAGAAAAGGCAAGAAACATGCAATTAGAACTTAATCCTTTGAATAAAGCACTTTTCATAGAAACAAACCCTATTCCTGTAAAAACTGCTATGAACTTAATGGGATTCAACGTAGGACCTTTGCGCCTCCCACTTGTTGAAATGAGCGATAAAAACTTAGAATATCTGAAATCTGTTCTTTCAAAATACGGTTTATTGAAGGAGGCAAATTAATGATTAGAATAATAATTCACGGCTGTAACGGAAAAATGGGAAAAGTCGTAGCAAAGTTAGCAGCAGAAAACCCCGATTTTAAAATAGTAGCAGGAGTAGATAAAAACCTCTCTCCTCTTGAATTTCCTGTTTACAGCGATTTAAAAGATGTAAAAGAAGAAGCGGATGTAGTAATTGACTTTTCATACCATGAAGCTGTACCTAATTTAGTAAAAGCCGCTCTACAAAAGAAACTTCCTGTAGTCATTGCCACAACAGGACTTAGTGAAGAAGAATTAAAGGTCATAGAAGAGGCATCAAAAGAAATACCAATTTTCAAATCTGCCAATATGTCCCTTGGAGTGAATATTCTTATAAACCTTGTAAAAGAAGCTGCAAAAATATTGCAGCAAGATTTTGACATAGAAATAATAGAGAAACATCACAATATGAAAAAAGATGCTCCAAGTGGCACTGCGTTAATGATTGCAGATAGCATAAACCAAGTACTAAATGACAAAAAAGAATACGTGTATGGACGCCATACTAAAACTGAACAGAGAAAAACGAATGAACTAGGGATACATGCAGTAAGGGGCGGCACAATTGTGGGTGAACATCAAGTAATTTTTGCAGGTCACGATGAAGTAATCACCATAAGTCACTCTGCCCAATCCCGCGAAATTTTTGGCTATGGTGCCCTACACGCTGCAAAATTCATAATAGGTCAAAAACCTGGGTTATATAGCATGGAAGACCTTGTAAAGAAAGGATGATAGTATTTGAGTACAAATGATAATTTAACAAATCCTTATGAAATTGCAAGATACATTAAAGAGGCAAAAAAGTCAACGCCCGTTAGAGCTTACATACAAGGGAATATAGAAATTATAGAAACCGAAGAAGTAGAAGTATATGGCTGTGATAACTTTAAAGTCATTTTTGGAGAACTAGATGTCGTGGAAAAATTGATTGAAGCAAACAAAGATAAAATAAAACATTATCATCTAGAGTATGATCGCAGAAACTCTGCAATTCCTTTACTGGATATTAAGCATCTTGACGCGAGAATAGAACCAGGTGCAATAATTAGAGATAAAGTCAAAATAGGCAAAAACGCTGTGATAATGATGGGGGCAGTGATAAATATAGGTGCAGAAATTGGTGAAAATTCTATGATAGACATGAACGCAGTAATAGGCGCTAGAGGAATTATAGGCAAAAACGTCCATGTAGGAGCGGGAGCTGTCATAGCAGGAGTGTTAGAACCACCAAGTAGTGTACCAGTTGTAATTGAAGATAATGTACTTATTGGTGCAAATGCAGTTATATTAGAAGGAGTAAGAGTGGGTCATGGGGCTGTTATAGCAGCAGGATCAGTTGTAATAGAAGATGTACCTCCTAACACTGTAGTCGCAGGAGTTCCGGCAAAAATTGTAAAAGTAGCAGATGATAAAACTCGTGAAAAAACAAAACTCATGGAAGACTTAAGAGGTTAATTAAAACACCCGATTTTTCGGGTGTTTTAGTATTCTATACCGTATCTTGCTGGTATTCCCTTTTCAAATGGATGTTTAATTGCTTTCATTTCTGTAACCAAATCGGCCCTTTCAATAATTTCTTGAGGAGCACTTCTACCTGTCAAAACAAGTTCCATCTCTTTAGGTTTCATATCTATTAATTTTAGCACATCCTCTACAGTGTACATCTTGCTATGTATTGCCGCCATTATCTCATCTAAAATTAAGATATCGCACTTTTTGTTTTGGAGGACATCTACAACAAATTCATAGGCTTTCTTCATATCCTCAGCAAGGATCTTCTTTTCCTCTTCATTTAAATTCCAAAAAAACTTTTCTGTTGATTGAAACCTAAAAACTTTAAAATTTTCAATATTCTTAAGTGTATGAAGTTCTCCTGTATCTGTTCCTTTCAGAAATTGTACCATATATACTTTAAATCCTCTTCCCACTGCCCTTATGCCAAGACCAATAGAAGCGGTAGTCTTCCCCTTGCCGTCTCCAGTATAAACTTGTATAAGTCCTCTTTCCAAAATTCATTCCTCCTTTTGTCCTCCGTTACTCCCATTCTAACTCTTTTGCAATTCTTTTTCAACCACTTCCATTCTCGTAATAGAAACCTCATAAGCTACCTTTGTAGCCACTTCATCGCCCAGTTTTTTCTGGTATTCCCTACTCTGTACTCTTCCCCACAAGCGTATACGATCCCCTATTTCCAACTTCTCAGAAAACCTCGCATTTCTCCCCCACGCTATAACAGGTATGTAATCAGATTTGTTATAAGGCCTATTTACAGCAATTAATAAATCGGTTATTTCTCTTCCTAAAGGAGTAGTTCTATAAACAGGTTTTTTACAAATAAAGCCATCCAAAAAAATTTCATTCGGATTTTTTACTATTTCCTCTTCCGACAATGCCATTATATCTCGAGCAAATATGGTTAAAATCAACTTATTTTTCCCCTCTTCTGGTGATTTCCTATTGTAAGACCTTAATTGCCCCTCAATCTTTATCCTTGTACCAACCTCTAAATTCATACCTTCGAATAAACGGTTAGAAATAGTGACAGGAAGATAATCTTTCGTCTCACTCAATCTTGGAACTTCCAAAATAAAATTAAAAAATTTTTCCCCATATAGTTGATGGCTATACTCTAAATCAGTAAAAATTCTCCCCACCACTACAACTACGTTGTTCTCCAAAAAGTTGCCTGCCATGTGTTCACTCTCCCCTTCCCCTTATGTATCTTCTAAAAATATATATTAAAATTAGAAAGCATTTATGACAGGTAGTAAAAGTAATTTCTAAAATTAATTTTTAAAAAATTGCCACTGTCCACTATCTTTAAAGGTTTTAACTACATTTTGTATATCTTTTATTTCATTTCCTAAAATCAATAATACAGTTATTACAAACAATGAGTCATATATATTATACTGTTCAGAAACTTTTATTTCAACAGGTATTTCCAATGGCTCTATCAATTTACCCTTTAAATTAAAAAAAGCCCTTTGTACGCAATAATTAAATTCATAGCCCTCTTCTTCATAAGATATTGAAGAAGCAGTAATGGAAGATTTTGGATTTAAACCGCATGTAATAAGGGTAGAATTTATTCCTTTTGAAAAGAGTTTATTTGATAGCTCATCATCTCCATTTGTTATTATAATGCTGCTTGGAAAGCTATAAATATAATTTTTAAACTTGTTAAAATCTTCCTCGTTTAAAATATCAGAAATAATCAAAATATCTGCTCTCTCGTTATAATTTTTTAACTGTCCTATTACTGCTTCTTTAGAATTTACGCAGTAGGATAAAAATCTTATAAGCAAACTTTTTTCCGAACTTCCTCCTACAAAAATATATACCATATGATCAGCTCCTATTTTTAGTACTATTCTTATTCTTTTACAAAAGTAAAATTTTATAATGTAAAATACATGCAATATAGAAAGGCAGGACGCCTTTCTATATTGCAAACCAGTGGTTCCCTATGACATTAGTAACTGTCCTTGTCCATATCCACCAAGAAGTTGAAGTAGCCGGATTGAAAAAGTATAGTGCTCCACCCGTTGGGTCCCATCCAGCTAAAGCTAAATCTGCCGCTTTAAAAGCTGTAAGGTCAGGCTCGTGATTGAAAAACTCGCCATTTGTTATAGACTCAAAAGCATCTGACTGATATATAACTCCTGCTACAGTATCTGGGAAAATATTACTTTTTACTCTATTCAAAATTACCGCACCTACAGCTACTTGGCCTTCCAAGCTTTCTCCTCGAGCTTCAGCATAAATCATTTTTGCAATTAAATATCTATCAGCAAGATAATTGTAATAAGCAGTGTTTACGTTTACTGGCACAACTAACTTTTCACCGGGATATATCAAATCACTCCATTTTCCATTTACCTCTTTTAGGCTATTTACATCACTTCCATACCATTTAGCTATTAAATATAGCGACTCACCTTTTGAAACAACGTGGATTTTGTCGTAAGCGTATGCCGAAGTAATTCCTCCAAAAATCATAATAAAAATCATTAAAGATAGTAGAGTAATTTTCAAAATTTTATTTTTCATCGCGGATTTCCTCCTTTCTATTCCGTTACCGTAATAGCAGGAGTTAATTCGATTACAATTATAAACTTTTGTATCAATCCTGTCACCCTTCATATTTCCTGATAATTCACTATTAATTAAAAATATCTCTATGATGATATATTATACTGATATATTCTTAGTTATACTAATCTATAAGTGGTTTCCATTTTTTCTAAAATTATCTTCAAGAATACTTTCCAAAAAGTTGTTAATATAATCGATTATTTCCTTTTTAAGTAACATTCCTTTAATCCCCTTTTCTTTTAATTCATGATATTTCATAGCAATAAATTCATAAAAATCATATTTATCGATTTTCTTTTCTTTTTCAGGAGAAATGATTAAAAATTTATCAAAGACTAATCTGTCGCTTCTATCGTCCCAACCCAGTCCCAAATAACTACGGTTTAACAAAGTAAGATCAATTTTTAAAAAATTCCTCTTTGCCACGTAATTCATTAAAAAAGCTTTAGAACAAATCAATTGAAGGAGGGATTTCAACTCCCCAATATTTCCTTCATATTGCAAAGACAAAAGCAAAGAAATTACTTCCGGATGTACCACAATATTTAAGTTTAGCCGTTTGGCTTCTTCTTTAAAAAGGTAAATAATTATCTCTATTTTTTCATTTAAAGGTCTTTCCTCAAAAGATGGCAGTTGGATGATAACTGGTATCCGTCTCATAAAAGTTTTTAAAAGAAAAGAATCGGGTTTTTCTGTAGTGGCTGCTATAATCATTAAGTTAGCCTTTCTTTCAGCAGTATCTCCCAATCTTCGATATACTCCTTTGTCAATAAGGTAAAAGAGCATTTCTTGACCTTCTGGAGGCAGCCTGTGTACTTCGTCAAGGAATAGTATCCCTTTATCGGCTTTTTCTACTAAACCTATTTTATCCGTATCTGCCCCTGTATAGGCTCCTTTTACATGACCAAACAAATGAGACATAAGAAGTTGAGGATTATTATAATAATCCGCACAGTTTAAGACTTCAAATGGCCCTTCCCTACCATTTTGAAGGCTAAATTTGTGCATCATCTCTGCGAAAAAAGATTTACCAGAACCCGGTGGTCCTATGATAAGGGTGTGAAGCCCATAAGGAGGATATAATACAGCTGCTTTGGCCTGCTCTATCTGCCCTTTGAGACTACCATCATGTCCTATTATATTTTCAAAAGTACATTCTTTTTCTTCCTTTAAGTGCAAAAAATCAATCAAGTCTTTTAAAAGCATTTCTTCCTTAACGTTTTCTTCTAAAAAATAAGCTAATCTATTTTTTTCAATATAATATACAGGTTTTGAAATAATTTTAACTATTTTTCCTTCTTTTACAAGACGATTTAAAATAAAAGATACATTGGGTCGAGCTATTTTTAAGAGTTGCGCTACTTCTTCTGTAGTAACCCCACCTTTTCTACTTATCAGAAAATCTTGAAGGTTAAACTCTCTACTTTTTTCTAAAATGATATTATAAATTTTTTCTTTATTAGTCATATAAAACACCACTTTCTTGCTTAATAACCTCCTACCAAAAGGCAGGAGGTTATATATAATTGTTGGCAGCCCGGCTGTCATAGCAAGATTATTGCTTTAGACCCGTGGCTTTGCGTCCCCGCCTTTCGACGAGTTTGCCTTTTTCAACAAAGTCTATTTAATTTCTCATATTACTATTTCGATATAAATAAGGAATTTCCTTCTATTCTTAAAAAAGATTTTTTCTACATATTTCGCTAAATTTATACTAATTTTTACCCGCTTTTTGTTCTAAGTTTTAGTATCTTTCTGTATACTCATCCTTCAATTTTAGAAATTTTATAACAAAATCGTAAAATAAGGGAAATAGTAGAGCTTTATAATTATTTTTTAAGCACTTCAATCTTGTTATTACATCCTTTTATGATATTATTTGCATAAGACAGATCAAATGCATTGCCTATTTCTTCGATTCAATGTGCAAATACTTTTTCAAGTATATTATCTTTGGCAAAAATTAATTGAGTATAAAAAACTGTATAAAAAATTATACACATTAAAAATTTTTATAAATTTTGGCTATATACAGTGAATTGGTACAAAACTTGCTTAAATATTACTGTAGAAAATAAATTTTACAAAAAGAAATAATCGGCAAAAACCCACTTAGCGACTAGAAGGGCTGGCTTAAGTTTTAAAAAATATTAATTTTTGAGGAGGTAACAAAAATGAAGAGTCGACAAATGTTAAATGTTTTACTGACCCTTATTTTAGTTGTAGTGTTGATGTCGCTAAGTGACCAGGCTCAGCCCAACTTAACAAATTTGCCCATTTTCTTCCCAACAAAAAATTACTTACCTCAAATTCAAAAATTTTTGATGAATGACTTTAACAAAATTAAGGTTTTTGGCCTTTTAGAAGCAAGAATTGCCGAAAGTGAAGAATCCCCTGTTATAATTACCTTCAGCAAAAACATAGAACAAATAAACGTTTCATCATCACTTCATGGGTCTCATTACAGCGATATTTGGACATTTAATGTGACAGACACCTCACATCCTATAGAAATAACTTTCATAATACCTGATTGGGCAAACTCTAGTTCTGATTTCGATATATACCTCTCTATGACCTTACTAATACTCTTATCAAAAGTTCAGCTAGAACATAAAGGCAAGAAGCAATAACATATATTCCAACACATGGAGGAACTTATTGTCAAAGTATATTCATATTTATTACTTTAAATTCAAATGTTCAGGAATGGTATAAAAATTAAACTTCCGTATAGGTAAACAAACTTAAAGTTTTTTAGCTCTTTAAGTGGTAGTGC
>NZ_JAFCAC010000006.1:0-2680 GCF_018588165.1 Thermoanaerobacter sp. CM-CNRG TB177 | reverse complement strand
TATTATTTTTTGTAAGAATTAATTGTGTATAAAAATGTGTATAAAAAATTATACATTTCAAAAACTTTTACACATTTTGTCCATATACAGTGAAGTGGCATAAAAATTGCTTGAGTTTTATTATAGAAAATAAATCTTGCAGAAAGGAGATGATGAATAGAAGAAAGAAACAGTTTCACTTAGCGACTAGAAGGGCTGACTTAAATTTTAAAAAATATTAAATTTTTAAGGAGGTAAGGATGTTGCTTAACAAAAAAATATTATCAATAATTTTGGTACTTGTTTTGCTAGCGGGAATAAATTATACGAAAGTTTTTGCTTTGAATAATGATAATTACCAAATAAAGCATGAAGCTTTTATTGAAAAGATAAAAAATGTAAACAGTAAACATTCTGACGGTATATTATTGCATACAGAATCAAAAATAATTCAAGAAAATGGTAAAATTTATAGAGTAGAGGAAAGAGGTAAACCCATTAAAGCACGAATAAATATAAAGGATGGTAGAATAGAAGGTTTTATTAAATGTGATAACAAAAAGTACATGTTAGAAGGAATACTGGATGAAAAAAATGAAAAATATATTGGAAATGTTGTAAATTATACAGGATATACTTTTGAAGTATTTATAACAGATGAAGAAAAAGGGTATTTATTAATTAATATATTTGATGACAATAAAAATCCCAGCTCGTATTTAATTTCTGACAAAAAACCCATGACTGTTAAAACCCAAGTTTTAAGTCGCAATAACGAGTATGAAGCTTCTGAGGATTTATATAGTATTCAAGCAGATTATTATGATGATTTATTAACTGTAAGTACTAGGGGAATTTATTATAGAGTTCAAGGACCAATTTCGATAAATACAGGTACGTGGTTTCACAAAATAAATATAAGAACTTATGCTGATGATGCTTGGGAAGACAGTGGAATTGGTGATTTAATGCGTTATGCAGCTTTTGTAATTAAAAATGACATAAAGTTCCATCCCAAAAATAGTGATGTAGAAGTCGTTAAAGAAACACCAAATTCTAATCAAACAACCAATTTTAGTTTTCCGTTTTATTTTCCTATTATAGGTCTTGTGACAGTTCCCGTAACAACATCCACAACAAATGTAAGTGATGTTGGAGATGTAATTTACTCATTCACATGGTCGCCGCTAGTGGCATATTTAGATGAAGCTGACAGTGCTTATTATTCAGGGAAAAAATCGTTTGGAGGACGTATTATGTGGTCTGTAACTGAAAAGGGATATAAGTATACCGATGTATACGTTTATTTAAAATATGAAGTTATCGCGAAGAAGTGGGAAGGAGGAAATAATTTGTATGCATATCCCTCTTATAGTAATACCGCTACTTATATTGTAAAAGTTTATTAGTTTTATGAAAGTCATCATCAAGCTAATATTAATTTAGGGTCTCTTTATGAGCAAAATATATGGGTGTAATAGAGACTAAATAATTGATAAAGAAAGAAGTATGGTAGCGAATGTTGAATAATTAAGCTTCTACAATTATAGCAAGAGAGGATGGAGTCATTCCCTACTCTTTGGTTAGAATAAAGGTAGAGAGTTATTCTTACTAATAAGGCTAATTCTAAAGGTTCTTTGTCAAGAGTTGTGGTGGGTATTTTCTTAATACCCGCCTTTTAGTTTTAAACTGAAATATAATGTAATTATTGCAAATTTTATAGCAGAGATAACAAAATTAAAGGAAAGGTAGGTTCTCAGAAAAAATAATTTTTTACCAATGCTAGCCTTTAATAATTGTCGTGTGCCTTCTTGACGGCATAGTGTAAAATTATCGTATGAGTAAGCAGGAATCCATTAGGGTTATAATTCGTCCTGCACTTATTCTGATGCCTACTTTTAATAAATCTTGTGTTTAACCAATTTTATTATAGCCGGCATTCAGAATAAGTGCGCTATTTTTTAAGAGATGTTCTTTATCCGCCCCAACATTTATTATAGAACCATGATAATAGTGAATTACTGGGAGGAAAAATAGCAAATGAAAAAAGGATATACATAAAAATCGTAGCAAAAGAAATATGGATAGAACTGTTTAGTGTAAAATACCACAAGAAAAAGTAGTAAAATATTACCCGGGAAAAACTATACTAAAATAGTAGACACTAGAAAATTTTCATACTATAATGGTAATAGAAAAACATTTTTTAAAAAAATAGATATACTAGAGTGGCATAAGAAAGGAGTTTTGAAGAATTGAAAAATAGGTTTGTGCCTTGGATTCTTTTAATTTTTTTAGTCACATCTATAAGCTTAAACATCCAACAGTATAAAATAATACAAGGATATAAAGCTCAAATGGATAGTATTAATGGTTATTTTAAAAACTATTTACGTTTCTTAAGTTCAAATATTGGAAAATTTGACGGTAGTGAGGATGACTTAATAATTTTTAGCTCTTTAAGTGGTGGTGTATTTTTTTTATCTTTAGCGTGCAATGTTAATGGGTTTTATAAAAACAATTTACTTGACTCAGATGTGTTCATGGAATTAAATAACATGTTTTTAAATGCTCCACGATGGTTAGAAAAAATTAAAGAAAATAAATTTCAACTAGAAGAACAACTAAAAATATTGGCTGAAAACCCAAACAGCAAAAATGCTCAAGAAAAGCTTTTTGAATTAATTAAAGAGATTGAAAA
>NZ_JAFCAC010000005.1:0-1533 GCF_018588165.1 Thermoanaerobacter sp. CM-CNRG TB177 | reverse complement strand
GGTTCTATAATAAATGTTGGGGTGGATAAAAAACATCTCATAAAAAAGTAGCGCACTTATTCTGAATGCCTGCTATAATAGAAAGTGGTTAAAACAATCTAACAAAAGGAGGCATCAGAATAAGTGCAAAGTAATTATATCACAAATTTTTTAAAATCTGAAGATATAATTTGGGAGAACATTGTAGAAAGTGACGATAGAATAGAGTTTCACATCAAAATGAAACAAAAGCCTCACGTTTGTCCAAAATGCGGAAAATTAACATCTAAAATTCATGATTACAGAGTACAGAGAATAAAAGATATACCACTGTGGGGAAAAACTACATTCATAGTATTAAAAAAGAGAAGGTATATTTGTAAACACTGTGGCAAAAAATTTTATGAATATATATACTTTTTACCACGCTATCATAGAATGACCAACAGATTAGCTTTTTACATACTGCAGTATCTTAAAAATCAATATAGCATGAAAGACATAGCTAAATTTACAGGAGTATCAATTACAACCGTCATGAGACTACTTGATACAATAGGAGTAGAAACCAATTATGAAACATTGCCGGAAGTCATCAGTATAGACGAATTCAAAGGAAACTCTGGAGGTAGAAAATATCATTGCATTATTGTGGATCCTAAAGAAAGAAAAATCTTAGATATTTTAAATGACAGAAAGCAAGAGAATTTAAGTGAATACTTCAAAAAGTTTAAAGACAGAAACAAAGTAAAATGGGTTATTATAGATATGTGGAGACCTTTTGCTGATATAGCAAAAACATATTTTAAAGGAGCCAAAATAGCCATAGACAAATTTCATTTTACAAGGTATGTATATTGGGCAGTAGAGAATGTAAGAAAGAGAATACAAAAGGAACTAACGGCTAATAAAAGAAAATATTTTAAAAGAAGCCGAAAGCTATTCCTTGCAAAATATAATACTTTGACGAAGGAGCAAAGAGAAGAATTAGAAGTAATGTTTTGGTATAGTGATGATTTAAGGATGGCATATCTTTTAAAAGAGCGATTCGATAAAGTATTAAAATGTCAGACTTCAGAAGAAGCAAAAAGAGAATTAAAAAGATGGATACAGTTAGCTAAAGAAAGTAAAATTGACGAATTTATAAGATGTATACAAGTATTTAACCGTTGGTTTGAAGAAATAACTAATGCCTTTGATATACCTTATACTAATTCTGTAACGGAGGGTTACAATAACAAAATTAAAGTGCTTAAGAGAATTGCATATGGTTATAGAAACTTCCATCGATTCAGAAAAAGAATATTATATTGTAATGCTTGATATTCAAATTTAATGCTATTTTTAGTGATAAAAGGCATAAATATTTTTGTAAATAAAAGATATTTCAATCATTATGGAGCCTGAATGGAAAAGCATGGATAAATACCCACTCATACTTCTAACTATCTCTCTTATTATAACTAATAACTAACAATCATTACCATATTATGTGATAAAATTTAAAGGTGGGCATTCAGAAAAAATACCCACCCCAACTATTGACAAAGAGCC
>NZ_JAFCAC010000004.1:0-7582 GCF_018588165.1 Thermoanaerobacter sp. CM-CNRG TB177 | reverse complement strand
GAGCGTACCTTAACTTGGCAATTTCTAATGCTTCATTATTAGGATCTGTATCGTTTATATTTTACAAAATACTTTTTAATTTATTGTATTCTTCTACTGTAATTTCTCCCTTGGCTAAATGTATATCAAGTATTTTCTTTGGTTCATTCGCTTGGCAATCTTTAAATTCCTTTCATTGAAATTATTTATCAAAAAAATTGTTAACCTCTTTTCAACTTTATTTTAAAAACTAGCTTGGAAGTTGTATTTTAGTTTTTGGATTAGAAATTGAAGTTTTTGAAAGGAAGCAAAAATTATTATATAATAAAGTATGAACAATTATTCATATATTAAAACAAGGAGGAGATACCTATGAAAAGAGAGGGCAGCAAAATCCCAATCTGCGAAGTTAGCGTAATACATGAAGATATTATAAATAAAGTAAAAGAAGCTATGCCAGAGGAAACAAAACTGTATGACCTTGCGGAATTATTTAAAGTATTAGGAGATACTACAAGGATAAAAATTCTTTATGCATTATTTGAATCAGAAATGTGTGTTTGTGATATTGCTGTACTTCTTGGTATGAGCCAGTCTGCAGTTTCTCATCAGCTTCGGATACTAAGGCAAAATAAGCTTGTTAAATTCAGAAAAGAAGGGAAAGTGGTTTATTATTCTTTGGCGGATGACCATGTAAAGAAAATATTTGAACAGGGTTTTGACCATATTAATGAGTGAATCAGGAGAGGTGAATACTATGCAAAATAATAAAAGGCCTTTTGAGAGGTTTGGTTGTGGAAGTTGTGCCCGAGATGCAAAAGAAAGTTTTCTTAACGCAAATTGTGATTCTGATAGTTGTAAGCTTTCTTTTGAGAATGATGACTCTGATAAAGTATACAGGAGAATCATTCAATATGGGATTTCTGCTATCTTGTTTGCAATAGCATTGCTATTTAATTTATTGGGTTATATCAAATTTACCTTATTTTTCATAAGTTATATAATCGCAGGAGGAGATGTTGTCTTAAAAGCTACCAAAAATATTTTGAAAGGGCAGATTTTTGATGAGTATTTTCTCATGAGCATAGCGACAATTGGTGCTTTTGCTATTGGAGAGTATCCTGAGAGTGTAGCCGTAATGCTTTTTTACCAAATTGGGGAACTTCTGCAGGATATTGCTGTTGACCGTTCGAAAAGGTCTATTAAAGAGTTAATGAATATTCGTCCCGATTATGCCAACTTAAAAATTGGATATGAAATAAAGAGGGTTTCACCACAAGAAGTAAGACCGGGAGACGTCATCATAGTAAAGCCTGGTGAAAAAATACCACTTGATGGGAAAGTAATCGAAGGGGAATCGATGGTGGATACTTCTGCATTAACAGGAGAATCTGTTTTAAGAGAGGTTTATAAAGGCGCGGACGTTTTAAGTGGCTTTATAAATAAAAATGGACTTCTCACAATCGAAGTAACCAGAGAGTTTGCAGAATCAACTGTTTCAAAAATACTAGGACTTATTGATGAGGCTAGCAGTAAGAAAGCTCCTACAGAAAAATTTATGACAAAGTTTGCTAAATATTACACTCCTATTGTTGTTTTTTTGGCATTGATTATTGCAGTAATTCCTCCTTTAATTATACCAACAGCAACCTTCAAGGAATTTATATATAGAGCACTTATTTTTCTTATTATAGCGTGCCCCTGTGCACTGGTGTTGTCAATTCCTTTAAGCTTTTTTGCTGGTATAGGTGCTGCCTCAAAAAATGGCATCCTTGTAAAAGGAAGTAACTATTTGGAAGCGTTAAGCGATGTAGAAACTGTTGTATTTGATAAAACAGGTACCCTTACAAAAGGGGTATTTAAGGTAACGGAAATTAAATCTGTAAATAGTATAAGTAGGGATGCGCTTTTGGAATATGCGGCATATGCCGAAAGTTTTTCAAATCATCCTATAGCAGAATCCATTTTAAAAGCCTATGGGAAAGAAGTAGACAGAACTAAAATAAAAAAGTATGAAGAAATTTCAGGAAATGGCGTAAGAGCAAATGTAGAAGGAAAAGAGGTCCTTGTGGGCAATGCTAAATTAATGAAGAGGGAAAATATTGATTGTGTTACCGGTGACTCAACAGGTACTATCATCCATGTAGCTATAGATAACAAATACTGTGGCTATATCCTTATATCCGATGAAGTAAAAGAAGATTCCTCAAAAGCTATAGAAAGTCTCAAGAAGATGGGCATTAAAAGGATTGTCATGCTTACGGGGGATAACAAAACTGTCAGCGATAAAATCGCTGCTTCATTAAGGATTGGTGAAGTGCATTCACAACTTCTTCCAAATGAGAAAGTTGGCGTACTCGAGAAATTGTATGCTGACAATAAAAAAGGCAAGCTCATATTTGTCGGTGATGGCATAAATGATGCACCGGTTTTAGCGAGATCTGATGTGGGTGTTGCAATGGGTGGAATCGGGTCAGATGCTGCTATAGAGGCAGCCGATGTAGTTTTAATGACAGATGAACCGTCAAAACTGGTAACAGCTATAAAGATATCCAAAAGGACAAAGTTAATAGTATGGGAAAATATTCTTCTTGCATTAGGAGTAAAAGTAGTGGTTTTAGCACTTGGCGCTTTAGGGGTTGCTACAATGTGGGAAGCTGTGTTTGCCGATGTAGGTGTTGCACTCCTTGCCGTCCTTAATTCCTTAAGATTGCTTAATAAAAAATAAAAATATTATTAATTTTTAGAAAAGGAGGATCTGAATTATGGGTTTGTTTGGAGCTAAGGGTGAGACTATCGTCATAAATGTTAAGGGGATGACATGTAACCATTGCAAAATGTCTGTTGAAAATGCACTAAAGAAGTTAAATGGGGTATTTAAGCTTTGTTGACCTTGATAAAGGGAATATTACGGCAACATATGACCCTGCTAAAGTTTCTGTGGATGATATGAAAAAGCAATTATTGATACATGATATGAAGTGTAATACCTATTAAAAAATTTAAAGTGTAAAGTAGGAGGATGTTTTGTGGAATTTGTAAAACATCAGTGTTAACTTTTCTAAATAATTTACAACTGCCTAAGGAAAAGATATGTTGGGCGGCTTGGTACCGCCCATTCAGTTTAATAAGGAATAGCAATTTGGATACGTAAATGCACCTATTGATATTGAGATAAGATTGTGATACCTTAAAAAGAGAAAATTTATAATTCTTATCATAATACTCAAAATTAAGGTTCAAGGAATAGGAGCTGGATTTATTCCTGACACATTAAATCTTGACATTATCGATGAAATTATAAAGGTAAGAGAGATACTAAGAAGTAGAAAATAATAGAGAGAGGCGATTTTTGTGGATAGAATTTATTTAGACAATGCTGCGACTACAGCAGTTGATAAAAGGGTATTAGAGGCGATGTTACCATATTATAGTGACATTTTTGGTAATCCATCTTCACCGTATTCATATGGTCAAGAAGCGAAAAAAGCTATTGAAGAAGCGAGGGAAAAAGTAGCAAAAGCACTAGGGGCAGATTCTGACGAAATATATTTTACCAGTGGTGGGTCTGAGTCTGATAATTGGGCATTAAAGGGTGTAGCATATGCGTTAAAAGATAAGGGAAATCATATTATTACAACGGAAATCGAACATCATGCAGTACTTAATACTTGCCGATATCTTGAAAAAGAGGGATTCAAAGTAACATATCTTCCGGTTGACGAATATGGAGTTGTAAAACCTGAAGATTTAAAGAAGGCAATCACAGATAAAACAATCCTTGTTTCTGTAATGTTTGCCAATAATGAGATAGGTACAATTGAACCAATTGAGGAGCTTGTCAAAATAGCTCATGAGAAAAATGTATACTTTCATACTGATGCTGTGCAAGCAGTTGGTAATATACCAATAGATGTAAAAAAATTAGATGTTGATTTATTATCTCTATCTGCCCATAAAATATATGGACCTAAAGGCGTGGGAGCATTATATATAAAGAAGGGTGTAAAGATTCATTCGTTTATACAAGGTGGAACACAGGAAAAAAATAGAAGAGCGGGCACAGAAAATGTTCCAGGAATAGTAGGACTGGGGGAAGCGATAGAGCTTATCACGAAAAATTTGGATTGTCATATGAATAAACTTACATTTTTAAGAGATAAACTTATAAATGGAATATTAGAAAAAATACCATATGTGAGGTTAAACGGACATCCAACAAAAAGGCTTCCAGGCAATGTTAATGTATCATTTGAATTTATAGATGGCGAATCCCTTATTTTAAACTTAGATATGGCAGGAATATGTGCTTCAAGTGGTTCAGCATGCACTTCTGGCTCATTGGAGCCCTCTCATGTGCTTCTGGCAATTGGGCTCTCAAAAGAATTAGCTCGAGGGTCATTGAGACTTACAATAGGTAAAGATAACACTGAAGAAGATATAGATAAGGTTTTGGAAGCACTTCCACAAATTGTTAAAAGATTAAGGTCAATATCACAGATTGTATGAGAGAATGATTTTGGCTAGGTGCAAATGTAGCAGCTTTCCTCTTTACTGTACTTCGATTTTTCCACTGCGGGTGTTTACAATCCACTGGCATATGAAAAGTCTTAATCCACTTTTGCTGCTTTTTCTTGTTCACTTTTTAAGTATTTTCAGCCTTTCCTCCGGTTCTTATCCCTGTCTCCTATGTCTTTCGCTCTGTCTACCTCCTGGCAACACTTTTGAGTGTGAGGAGAAAAGATAAAATAATTGCATTCTTTCTGAACCATTCGGATAGCCTCGTCTGGAGGCAACGGTTTGCTGAAATAATAACCTTGAACTTTGTCGCACCCGCTCTCTACAAGATAATCAAGCTGTTCTTTTGTTTCCACACCTTCGGCAGTTACTCCGAGTTTCATCCTGTGTCCCAAGAAAATAATTGCATCAACAATAGCCTTATTTACTCCTACCTTTATATTACTAACAAACGACCTGTCAATTTTCAAACCATCAACCATAAATTTTTGGATGTATTTGAAAGAACTATTTTCCGTTCCGAAATCATCTATTATTATTTTGACACCTACCTCTTTCAAGCGATAAAGGTTTCTAGCTACCGTATCCATTGCTTCTATAAGGACGGTTTCAGTAATCTCCAGTTCTAAGAATCTTGGTTCAAGGTCAATCTCGTTTAGTATATCTAACACAACCTTTGCGAAATCAGGCTGCTGCAGCTGATGTACTGAAACATTCACCGAAACGCTGAAACCGGAATATCCCATATTAAGCCATTCTTTCATTTGCCTGCAGGCTGTCCTTAACATCCATTCACCTATAGATATTATTTGTCGTGTTTCTTCAGCAATTGGAATAAAATGAATGGGGCTGATCAGTCCTTTTTTAGGATGCTGCCACCTCAGGAGTGCCTCCATACTCGCCACTTTACCAGTCTTTATATCAACAAGGGGCTGATAGCACAAAAAGAACTGTCCATTTTCCAAAGCCACTCTTAAATCTCTTCTTATTGTATTAGCAACTTCGACTTCTTTCCTCGTAATACTGTCAAAGTATTGAAAACCATTTTTTCCATCTCTTTTAGCCCTGTACATCGCTATATCTGCATTTTTGACTATAGCTTTTTCATTTTTTCCATGGTCAGGATATATGGCAATACCTATGCTAATAGTGACATACAATTCATGATTATTGAACTTTATCGGTTGGTTGAAAAGTTCCAATATTCTGTTTGCCACCTTATTCGTATCTTCAATATCTATTATATCAGGCAATAAAATGACAAACTCATCACCGCCTACTCTGGATACCGTATCTGATTCACGCAGACACGCTTTCAGTTTCTTGGCAATCTTTTTCAACAACCTGTCACCTATATGATGTCCCAGGGAGTCATTGATAGTTTTGAAATTATCAAGATCGAGAAAAAACACTGCAAGTTTTTTCCCATTCCTTTTTGCATTTGCCATGGCAATTTTGAGCCTATCCATAAAAACCTCCCGGCGAGGGAGGTCGGTTAAAGGGTCATAGAATGCCATGTGTTTTAACTTGCTTTCCATCTGCTTCCGTTCAGTAATATCCGTGTGTGACCCTGCCATTCTTATGGCTCTGCCCTCTTCATTCCACAATGCCTTTCCCCTGCTTAGAACCCAAATATATCTACCGTCTTTTGTTTTGATCCTGTATTCGCACAAATAAAAAGGCGTCTTTTTTTCGAGATGATTACGTAGATTATTAATGACTGTTTTAACATCTCTGGGATGAATGAATTTAGTCCATGTTTCACGGTAGTTGTTTACTACTTCTTTATCTAAACCAATAATATCTTTCCATCTCTTGGATATGTATGCCGTATCCGTTATTAAATCCCAGTCCCATAGTCCATCACTTGCTCCTTCAACTACCAGCCTGTAGCGTTCTTCACTTCTTTTCAGTTCTTCCTGCTGCCTTTGTATTTCAATTAAGTTCTGCCTCAACTTTTCTTCCCGGGCTATAAGTTTTTCATTCATGGCGGAGAGCTCTTCCTGTTGAGCCATCAATTTCTCGTTTAAAGCAAGAAGATTACGATTTGTTTCTTCAAGTCTCCTTTCGGCATTCTTTAGGTCTGTAATGTCTATACCAGTGGAAACAATATAGTGGTTTCCTTCGTCATCGCAAATAATACTATTATGCCACATAATATAAATTTCTTTGCCGTCTTTCAAAACTATTGGATTTTCACATTTGTAATGAATGCTTCTATCTTCAGTATTGTCCAACTTTTCATTTATATGGCTTATCATCTCTCTGGGAATTATTAAACCTGCATCTATCTTTTCTGTTTGTTCTTCGACTGCTATACCAATTACAGCCTGGGCATATTTGTTGAACCAAACTACTCTACCATCCAATGTCCAGACTACTATAAGCATTTGCTCATTTTCAAAAATTCTACTTAAAAATTCTTCTTTCCTTTGAAGATAAGCAATTGATTCCTTTGATTCTTCAATAAAACTCTTATTTTTTTTCTCAATAGGAAATTTCTCACCATTCACCATTAATTTCTCCTTTCTGGACAACTATTCTTTCTGTCGGATGTATTCTTCGAAATAGCAGATTCATGGACGTGACTGCCGACGCTGTGTGATCCAGTTTCTTTTATGAAGATATTTTTGTCCAATTCGATTGTGTTAATCTCTTAACCTTGCCATTAATGGAAACCGAACCATTTGTGGAAATTTTTGCATTATAACGGTCTTTATCTATAAATGCAAGAACTCTTTTTATCTTTATTACCTTAATAGATATTTAAAAGAACAAGTTGGATTTAATCAATTTCGAGTGGACCATATAAAAAATAGGCAACTACTTCGGTCGCCTACTTTGATGACTACAAATTGGCAACCCAGCCGTCATAGCATCTGCATGACTCAGACCTGTAGCTTTGCGCCCTTACCTTTCGGTAGGTTTGCCTCTCTCATAATATCATTTTAGTAATTTAAAAAAGTTATGTTAAGTAGTTCGATGTTTTTTTACATTATTAGCTACTAAATTATTATATTCGACAAAAAAACCATAATTCCTTCGAAAATTAAAAAAAAAAAAAAAAAAAAAAAAAAAAAAAAAA
>NZ_JAFCAC010000003.1:0-47073 GCF_018588165.1 Thermoanaerobacter sp. CM-CNRG TB177 | reverse complement strand
GATATTTTGCATCGTCACTCCGATGTTCCAAAGCGACAAAACTAAACTCGACCTTCGGGTTCCGGCAGGGTACCGGGCACATTCGACATCCTTGTCTTAGTGCCCGCCTCCGCCATCCGTGGCTACGGCCCTGCCTCCACCCTCGGTCTTGCTAAGTTTTGTTGCCGCTTTGTAACAAGTCACTCCTTATGCAAAATATCTCCTTTGCGAAAGTTTGTCAACAGTCTGAGTATGAGAGGTTAACCCCTTATTTTAATGACCTATGTCCTAGTCCAATTGCCACTTCATTTAAGTTTAGCATCCCTACAGCAAAAAACACACAAACACAAAGATGCTCATCAGCATAGGCAATGCCTATTTTTCCACCTACATTAAGTCCCATAGCTTTGTTCATGACTTGTATAGCAGCCTCATGCGCAGCTCCTGCTACAGCTCCTTCTGCAGCGTGTGTGTCTTCTATAATTCCTTCTCTTTTAGCCGCTACTACCGCTCTTTCAATAATTTTAGATATAGAATTTACGTATTCTCCACCATAGTCAACAGCTGCAACTTTTACTCCTTGTTTCCAATATTTGTTTTTTAGTATTTCTTCCTCTTCTCTTGTAGACATGGCCATTTTTACAGCAATTCTGGCTACATCGATGCTTTTTAGTAGTTTCATATCCGCACCGCCTAAAATCCTTTTATAATGTTTAGTAAAATCTGATAAAAAATGGGTATAAAAATAGTCGGTAATAAATTCCCTACTTTTATATTTTTAATCTCTAACATATTCAAAGAAATCGCAAATATCAATACTCCTCCTACAGCTGTCATGTCGTCAATCACTGGTTTTGTCAAAAGCCCTTGCAAAAAAGATGCACCTAATGAAATAGAACCTTGATACAAAAATACCGAAATAGCTGAAAAAACAACACCTAATCCAAAAGTGGAAGCAAAAATTATTGAGGAAATTCCATCTAGAACAGATTTAGCAAATAGTATACTGTGATCTCCAGAAAGTCCATCTTTTAAAGCACCTACAATTGCCATAGCACCAATGCAGTATACCAAACTTGCTGTCACAAAACCTTTGCTAATTGTAGAACTGTTATCTTTACTTAATTTTTTTTGAAATGTATCTCCTAACTTATTTAAATATTCTTCAATATTTAAGGCTTCTCCTATAATACCACCTATTACAAGGCTCACGATCACTACCATTAAATTATTAAATTGAAGGCCACTAGAAATCCCTATTATCATCACACTTAAGGCGACACCCTGCATGACTATATTTTTAAACCTTTCTGGAATTCCTACTTTAAGAAGGGTACCAATAGTACCACCCACAATTATTGCAATTGAATTTACAATAGTTCCTAGCATCTATTTCTTCCTTTCGTTAAAGATTTTTTTCCCCATCTCCCTACCATAATAGAATAAATACTGTTGCGCAAAACCAGACAAATCTCCAAATTTATCTATTGCAAATAGTTGAATCTCCAAAGGGGTTCCCTCTCTTTTTAAATACAAATATTCAACAATTCTTTTTATCCATACATCTGTAGGAAAAGTGTCATATCTCCCTATTGAATACAAAATGACACAATCTGCAACTTTAGGACCCACTCCGTTTATATTCATAAGAATATCTCTTATGTCATTAGTGCTGTATTCAAACAATTTTAAAAGATCTATTTCTCCAGAAAAAACTTTAGAAGCCGCGTCCAGTATATATTTCGCTCTAAAACCGCATTTTGTCTTGGCAATCGTCTCAACATCAAACATAACTAATTCTTCTGCTTTAGGAAAAGTGTAATAGATTTTTCCTTTGTACTCAATTGGCTCTCCAAAGGAACTAGCAAGATTTTCTATAACTTTTTTTATTTGGGGTATTCTATTATTTTGTGAGATTATAAAAGAGACTAGAGTTTCCCATGTATCTTGGCGCAAAATCCTTATACCTTGCCCATATTGAATTGCTTCTTTTAATATGGGATCTCTTGAAAGATTTTCTTTTATTTGCTTATAATCCCTTCCCAAATCAAAATAGTCAAACCAAATGTCATAAAAGTCATTTAAATCTGTATTGTCAATTATCAACATGTCTTCTTCCAATTTCACGTTTATGACTCTATCGTAAGCAACTCCTGTATAGCTCCCATCCTCTTCTTCATTCCATCTAAAACACTGTCCGCATTCAAAAGTCTCCTTAAGATTAAAGTCTTCAATCCCCCTTACAATTACCTTTGTCCCCTTTTCTTCCACACTATATTTCATCTTCCTCACCCACATTGAGTTTATTTACTTACTAACTATCATATTTCTCTATCCTGTTAATTATTATTATATAATTTTTTCTGTACAAAAAAAAGCCGAAAATCGGCTTTTTTTCTCAAATAAGTGTAGAGATATTTACCACTTAGAAAATAATTGTAAGAGTATTGAAGAAAAAAACACCATAAAAAGAATAGAGTCTGCCCCTATAGAGAGACCTATTATTTTAAGAATTTAAAATATCTCTCGCAACATCATTCCTTATATCTGTGATAAATGGTATCCCAGTTTCCCTTTCAGTTTCCCTGTTGGCCGAAGCAATATCTTCTCTTGAAATTGCTTTGAGAGAAAACTTTCTTGCTCCCGCCATCAGCTGTTGCAAACCTGCAGCCAATTTATCCGCTAAAGTCCATACGGCTATAGCTCCATAAGGTATATTTTTCATTTCATTTTCTCCCACTTTCTTTTTCACCTCATAGTAACCTGCGAAAATTTCCTCTGCTTTGAGGCCAAGCTGAGAAACCGTCGGCGGCAAGCTGTCCCAATTTCCATTTACCTTGCCTTTCCTTTCCGGATGCAGTACCCCTTCTATATTCGAACCTACAAAGGCTGGTATCATTAATGCTCTTCCCATGCAAACTAACTTTGTAAATGGTGCTCCCAGCGCAAGGGCTTTAAAAACATGGTCTTCTCTTGCAAAACCACCGGCAAAGGCCATATCAACCACTTTCTGCCCTTTATTTGCGAGGATTGATGCGTACTCATATGCTTTCGAATGCAGAAGTATAGACGGTACACCCCATGTCTGCATCATATTCCACGGACTCATGCCAGTTCCGCCGCCTGAACCATCGATTGTGAGCAAATCAAGTTTTGCTTCGGTAGCAAATTTTATAGCCATAGCTAAACTATCCATACTATAAGAGCCGGTTTTTAATGTGATTTTTTTATACCCGATTTTTCGTAAATACTCTACGGTTTTCATAAATTCTTCCCTCACTTCTTCAGGGGAAGATAGATGAGTATATCCGAGTCTACTGTGCCTTGCAAAAGATTTTACAGCACCGTTTTTAAATCCTTCAACAATTTCAGGCTTTTCTGGATCAGGATCGACAATGTAACCCCTCTTTTTTAAGAAAGTAGCATATTCAATATCCTTAACTTGAATTTCGCCACCAATACTTTTTGCACCCTGTCCCCATTTAAGCTCTATTATTACCTTATCAGCGTACTTTTCAATAACATATTCTGCCACACCGTTCCTTAAGTCTTCTACATTCACCTGGACAATAATAGCACCATATCCATCAAAATAACGAAGATAAGTATTTATTCTTCTGTCTAGTTCCGGTGCCTTTTTAATTCTGCCATTTTCTATTACTGCCTCCTTATCAATACCTGCCACATTTTCGCCTATTACTATCGGAAAGCCTACAAGAGCCGCACCTATAGCTAATGGGTCCCAGTACTTTGCTGCAATAAAAGTCGACCCGAGAGCACCAGTCATAATAGGAATTCTTGATTTTGTTTTTTCTTCACTACCAAATTCAGTTTCAATATTTACATTTGGGAATATGCAGTCATCAGAAGAATTGGAAATATTTTGACCTAACCCATAAGCACCGTAATTATATCCCATTATCCTCAATGAATTGTAAGATACGCCAATGGACGTTGTGTTGCTGCTTCCAGCTGTTACCATACCAAAATCTCTAGGGTACAACATTTTTCTGCCCAGAAGACTAGAAAGCCAGGTTTCGCACTTTCCCTGGCAATCCGCCATGCAAAGTGTGCACAAGCCGGATTCCGCTGGATTTCCTCTGTTTACTGTTCCTAGTACATCATTTGATTTTGACCATATGGTCATTGCAATTACCTCCTGTTCAATATTTTGTGATTAGTTTTAAAATCTAATTTTTTCGCTAAATTAAGTTGTTTTAATGTTATTTCTAAATAAAGGTTCGTATAATAATGCATTTAAATGCATTTTATCACATTTTTTTCTTTTGTGAAAGTTTTTTTATTGTAAGTTTTCTATTTTTTTTAATCATTTTAAAAAATATACCCGTTTATGGGTATATTTTACATAATATTCTAATTGTTATACCATTTCTTATATCATTTGTAAATGTTACAAGATATTTTCTGCATAATAATTCATATTTTTGATACATTATACTAATTACTTTTTATTTCTCAAATATTCATCTATAGATTTTGCCGCCTGTTTACCTGCTCCCATCGCAAGTATTACAGTAGCAGCTCCAGTTACCGCATCTCCTCCAGCAAAAACGCCAGGCTTTGAAGTTTTACCTGTCTCATCGGCTATAATTCCACCCCACCTCTGTACATCAATATCCTTTGTGGTGGAAGGAATCAAATTATTAGGACTTGTGCCTAATGCCATAATCACTGTATCTACTTCTATGGTAAATTCAGACCCCGGTATTTCAATAGGTCTCCTTCTTCCTGAGCTATCAGGCTCACCTAATTCCATTCTTATTACATCCATGCTTTTTACCCATCCATCTTCTGTTCCATTTATCCTTATTGGATTAGCTAAAAACTCAAATTTTATCCCTTCTTCAATGGCATGCTCTATTTCTTCCAGCCTTGCTGGCATCTCTTCCTTTGAACGCCTGTACACTACTATTACCTCTTCTACTCCTTCAAGCCTTAATGCAGAACGAGCAGCATCCATTGCAACGTTTCCTCCACCTATTACAGCTACTCTTTTACCTACTGCAATAGGTGTATCATATTCAGGGAATTTATACGCCTTCATGAGATTTATTCTTGTCAAAAATTCATTAGCAGAATAAACGCCGTTCAAATTCTTGCCCGGAATATCCATTAACTTAGGAAGTCCAGCACCTGTGCCAACAAATACTGCTTCAAAGCCTTCTTCCTCCATTAATTGGTCAATCGTAACTGTCCTTCCTACAACCACGTTTGTCTCAAACTTTGCTCCTAATTTCTTTACTCTTTCTATTTCTGCTTCCACAATTCTCTTTGGCAACCTAAACTCAGGAATACCATAAGTTAAAACTCCTCCCAGAGCATGCAAAGCTTCAAAAATCGTGACATCATAACCCATTTTCAAAAGGTCCCCTGCACAGGTAAGCCCTGCAGGACCGCCACCTATTATAGCTACTTTTTTGTTCTTTTTCTCCGGTTTTACTTCTTCTTCAACATTATTTTCAAGGGCGTAATCAGCTGCAAATCTCTCTAACCTTCCAATAGCGATAGGCTTGCCAATCTTATTTAACACACAATTCTTCTCGCACTGCTCCTCTTGAGGACACACTCTTCCGCAAACAGCAGGTAAACTATTTGTGCTCTTTATTATTTTATAAGCTTCCTCAAATTCTTTTTTTGTAATAGCCTTTATAAACTCTGGTATTCTAACATGGACAGGGCACCCGGCCACACAAGTAGGTTTCGGGCATTGAATACACCTGGAAGCCTCTAGAATTGCTTCCTCCTCTGTATAACCCAGTGCTACTTCATTAAAATTCTTTATCCTTTCTTTTGGATCTTGCTCTTTCATAGGAACTCTATCTTTAACGGCCATGGTGACCACCTCCATGTTCATAAAGTTCTAATGATAGTTTTTCTTGTTGTTTAAACATATTAAGCCTTGTCATGGCTAAGTCAAAATTCACAAGATGACCATCAAAAATTGGACCATCCATACATACAAACTTTGTCTCTCCTCCAACTTCAATCCTACAAGCGCCGCACATACCTGTCCCATCTACCATCAATGGGTTCATACTTACTATAGTTGGTATATTGTATTCTTTAGTCATTTTGCAAACATTCTTCATCATTATAACAGGTCCTACAGTAATCACATAATCTACTTCTTTGTCATTTTCTAAAACCTCTTTTAAAACATCCGTGACAAATCCTTTTTTGCCAAGAGTACCGTCATCTGTAGCATAATGTACTTTATCACACACAGCTTCCATTTCTTTTTTGAAAATTACATATTCCTCACTTCGTCCACCTAAAATTGCCTCTACTTTATAACCTTCTTGATGTAACATTTTTAATTTTGGATAAAGAGCAGGTATACCTACACCACCGCCAACACCTAATATCTTTTTTGCATCTTTGGGAACTTCCATCGTATTACCCAAAGGCCCCACAAAATCTAAAATATAATCTCCTTCATTGAGAGTACCCAATAGCTTCGTCGATTTACCAACCTCTTGAAATACAATTGTAACTGTTCCCTTTTCCGGGTCATAATCTGCAATAGTAAGAGGAATTCTTTCCCCTTTATCATAAATTCTAATAATGACAAACTGGCCAGGCTTTGCACTCTTTGCAACTCTTGGCGCTTCAATATCCATGAGTTTGACTACAGGATTTAATACCTCTCTTCTCACGATTTTGTACATATCACACACCCTTTTCTCTAATATTTGTTTTTTCTATATGCAGATTTTTTACATAAATGTCCATTTGTAGGACATTTATGGCCGTCATATACTCCAATTGTTTTTTTATATTTTTCATAGCTTCTTTTAATACAGGGATAATTTTGTACCCATACCTCATTGTAACGTCTACTTTTAAAATTATACCTTCAGGCCTTTTTTCTGTCAAAACTTTATTAACTTTGTAAACTTCATTAAATAAAATAAGTTCATGAGCCACTATTGAATTTATAACGCTTTCAGAAATGGTATATTTACCTAAATAACTATAATTAGGCCTTACAATGGTTTTTTCAAAATACCCTTTGTTATTCCTCCTAAAAATCCTGAGAGGGTCTAAAAAATAGCCTGAGAACTGCTTTTTAACTTCGAAAGTTGGAACAGGGATAACATGTTTTCCTTCTAACAAGCGTTTTTCACGGGCTATTTCAATCTGTTTAGGTGGGACTACATCTTCAATATATATCCTTACACTCACTGGCGGAAGCCCTAACTTTTCAGCTATAGCATCCACCATTTTATCAGAAGTGCCTATTATAAGGATTTTATCAGGTTTCGCTTCTTCAATAGCTTTTTTTACTTCCTCTACATGCGTAGGATCAGTAAATAATGCTCTTTTTATCGCTCCAATTTTTGTAGCCTCTTTTTTAGCAGAAACCCCAGCAATAATGTTATTACCTTTTATTAAAATTCCATCATCAATGATATACCTAATGCCATACTTGCCAGCAATAAAAGAAGCATGATGGCTTTTACCCGTCCCACTTTCTCCAACTAAAGAATAAACCTTCAACAGAGTAACCCCCTAAAAATGCAATATAAAAACCAACCAATAATCTTTTGAATTGTTTTACAATATTAATTATACGGTTTTATATAAATTTTTCAATCACAAAAAATAGTATTGCTTCAACATGTTATCGAAAAAATTAGCAATATATACCCCCCTATCCTATACCCCTACAAAGCTTATTATAACTTTCTTACTATTTTAAAGTCAAGACTATCCCCTTAAATCTCTTTCATCAATTCTATTATTTAAGCAAAAATTATACCAATAATTTCTTAAAATACTAAAATAAAAAGTGCCGAAAACTCGGCACAAAATCAATTTAAATCTATGTAAAAACTCAGGAAAATGTTGAAACCCACGAGGGAAGGGTAGAAAAGATCTTTGAGATGTATTACTTTTTCAACAAAACATCAGGAACTTGCGGCTTATAAAACCAGCCGATGCAAGCAGAAGTTACAAGTCCCAATGTGCCTATAAATGTAAGCAGCGTTCCTAATAGTGATAGTGGGTTAATTTTTTTCATTCACTTCACCTCCCACTCATCTTTATCTAATTATACAACATTTAAAACGCTTTGTGTGGATTTCGGAACGAAAGTGTCATTTTTGGGAACGAAAATGCATTTTTCACCTAAATATATCCAAATATTTACGCAAAATCCCATTTTTTTATGTAATAAATACAATATATTCCTTTAAAAACCATTAATTTTTTGTATAAAAATATATTCTTTGCTTAGATTTACATAAAAAGGCTGAAAAAAATAAAAAAATTTTTATATCCCTGCTTTTTTAAACAACGTATCTGCAATGTTTACTATAGTTTCTCCTAATGTAGTCCTCATAACAGCTTGTAGTGTAAAACCTATAGATACTAAAAACAATATTTTAATATAGAGTATTGAATTGACGAAAAATAAAAAAATATTTATACCAACTAAACTCAGAATTATAACCCTGTAAAATTTATTATCCTTCACTATCGCTAAAACTATAAAATATAACAATAGGCTTGTAAAAACTTTAAGTGTTAAAGGAAAATGTGTGTCTATCAACTTTGCTAAAGCAGCAAAAGGTATGAAATAAACTGCCGTAAAAGTTACACATCTATTATAAGTTGAACAATGAGCTCCTCCTGTATTTATTCTCAAAAAAAGAGCTGAAAGCATTATTACTACAGTGTAAAAGCCAAACCCCAATATTAAAGAAATAGCATAAACTAAGGTAAATTCAATTATTACCCCTAAAATTAAGCTTATACCATATTGTATTTTTGCCATTTCAATATCCGTCAAATTTTGAGTTTTAAACAGTCTTTGTGTCAACTTCTCAGCTAACTTTTCGATATTAATTTTAATCACCCTCCAAAGAAAATTTGGGAATTTCTACAATAACGTCAAAATAACCTCCATCGGTTTGTACTTCTATTTCACCGCTATACTTTTCTACTATATTTCTGACAATATACAATCCTTCTCCTCTTCCTCTACCCTCTTTTGTAGAAAAGCCTTCTTCAAAATAGGTAGATGGTTCTATATCTTTCTGAAAATTATACCTATTCTTTACATGAAATATGTAATCTATTGGATCTTCTTTCAATTCTATAATTATGTATTTATCTTTTTCCATTTCATCACAAGCCTCTATTGCATTGTCTATTAAATTTCCTAAAACCGAAACTAAATTAAGCACGTGTTTTTTGCTGCACTGGATTTGTGTATCACATTTAAAATCCACTTCAATATCTTTACTCTTAGCATTACTTATTTTCGAATAAAGCAATATATCAATTTCATTTACACCTGTGTTTATTGTCACTAAATTTTTATCAATTTCTTCCATATATGAAGACAAATAATTCTCCAGTTCACTATATCTTTTTTCCTTGACTAATTCAGAAATAATTATCAAGTGATTTTTAATATCATGGTGATTTTGCCTATAGATGCGATTTTGCTCCTCTATGTATTTAAATCTAATACTATTTATCAAAAATTGGCGTTCTTCTTTATTTTTAGCATACAGCTCTCTTAACACAAAAATAGAAAACCCATTCAATATAAAAATTAAAATTCCTATGAAAATCCTAAACAACTCTTGATTTTTGGGCTGAAATACATCAAGACTTTTCATAAAATTGTTGTTTACCAGTATTACTATCAATACCATTTGCACTACATAAATCATCATCGCATTTTTGTAACTATCCTTAAACATAAAACCTCTTCCAATCTAACTATGATTTGTAAATAGCTTTTACTCTCCTCCTAAATTCTTCATACAATTCTTTAGAGAGATAAGCCTTATAATTTGAACCTTTAAGACGTATCTCAAAGGAAGTCCTATTGTTATCTTTCAACAGCTCAACTTTAAAGAGGTTCACTAGAAAAGATCGATTTGTTCTAAAAAACATGCTACTATCTAACAATTCCTCTATTTCTTTTAAAGAATAATCACATATAAATTTTTCTTTTTGGGTATAAACTATGCTCCTTTTTTTACTGGCTTGAACACAATAAATTTCCTTTGGATTGATAAGCTTTACTCCATCTTCCGTCTTAAAAGGGATGACATTTTCTACTTCCAAAAGTTTTTTCTTTATCCTATCCAAAGTTTCTCTCAGCCTCTTCTCATCAAGAGGCTTCTCAATATAATCAGAAGCATAAAGTCTCACAGCATCTTTTATGTATTCCTCAAAGGACGTAATAAAAATTATTTCCAAAAAAGGCATGTATTCTCTAATCTTTTTCGCCACCTCAATGCCCGATATTCCTGGTAATCCTATATCTAAAATAGCAACGTCCGGTTTAATTTTAATTAATGCTTCTAATGCGTCATTTCCGTCTCCTGTAGAATATTCAACACTTACGCCTTCCATTGTTAAAAGAATTTTTATGAGTTCTTTTTTAAAATTTATATCGTCTTCTGCAATAACTATTCTTAACATATAAATTCATCTCCCAATGCATTACTCTGTAAATAAATAAAGTTTATATTTGCGTATAGCAAAAGAAATCAAAATTGCTGTTAATAATTGGGGTAAAAAACACACAAATCGTAAGACATAGTCCTTCAATAAAATTACAGGATCTATATCAAATAAAAATTGAATTGCCGTAACATTTAGATATTCTATTATTAAGTAAATGGAGACGGCTAAAATGACGCTCATCATCCCTTTAAAAAAGTCCATAACTTTAAATACCAAAAACAAAATCATTAATACCCCGATATAAAGTATAACATTTACAATATAACTACTGACCAATGGCCTTATAAAGTACAATATGATTCCAGTAAGTAAGCTTATATACAAAATCTCTTTTGGCTTAAACTTTACTCCCCCTAAACCAAAAGCAATACTTATTATAACTGCTGCCTCTGGCACTGAAAACAAAAATACTTCCCAAATCGCCAACTTATCCATTCTTCTCGCCTTTCTACTTTACATAATCTCAAATATAATTGTAATTTTTATTAGTTAGAATGTCAATTAAAATAAAATCAATCAAAATTCATGCCAAAATTAAAATAGATGGATAGAAAATTTACACTACCCATCTATTTTAGCAGTTTCTCCTTTTAACTTTTTAAAGAGCTCTTCTTCATTTAATCTATATGATACAGTAAATAAACTATCACTTAAATGAACATTTTCTAAAATTACATCATCAGGCACCTTTAAATCTATTGGCGAGAAATTCCAAATCGCCTTAATTCCCGCTCTCACCAGTCTGTCAGCAGTATATTGAGCATTATCCTTGGGAATACATAAAATACCTATGTCGATTTTATTACGGGCTATAAAATCTTCTACTGTTTCTACGTCCATCACTTCAACATCTCTAATTTTAAGCCCAAATAAACGAGGATTAATATCAAAAATCCCCTTTAAATTAAAGCCAGATTTTTCAAAGCTAGTATAATTGGCAATCGCTTGACCAAGATTTCCTGCTCCTATGATGATAGTATTATAAGTTTTATCAAGGCCTAAAATCTTAGTCAAATTATTATAAAGCTCTTCTACATTATAGCCATATCCCTGCTGTCCAAAACCGCCAAAATTATTTAAATCCTGTCTAATTTGAGAAGCAGTAACTCCCATTTTTTCGCTTAATTCCCTTGAAGAAATACGCTTTACATCGTTTTTAAGAAGTTCTTCAAGATATCTATGATATCTTGGGAGCCTTCTTATTACAGCCATTGATACTATAGTCTTTTTGCTCACTGTCCTCACCTCATTCTACTATGTAATTGAATTATATAATATTGTAAATTTTTTGTCAACGTAATAAAAACATAGTAGAATATGAGGAATTCTAAAATTTTTTAATTTTACTGGCTTTTAGGCTCCCATTTATTATATTCTGTATTCATAATGACAATGTCTACTCTTCTATTAAGTCTTCTATTTTCTTCTGAGTTATTTGGAACAACAGGCCTGTATTCCCCATATCCTACTGCAGAAATTCTGGCAGGTTCTATACCTACTTCATTTACTAATATTTTCACTACATTAGTTGCTCTTATAACAGACAGTTCCCAGTTTGAATCAAATTTATTATTGTGTATTGGGAGGTCATCAGTAAAACCTTCCACTCTAATATGATTTGGAAGACTTTTTAACATATCACCTATTTTTATTAAAACCTCTTTCTCTTCAGGACGTACATCAGCAGAACCTAAATCAAACAAAAGAGAATCCTGTAAACTTATTACAAGTCCTCTTTCATCTATATAACTGGTTACTGCACCTTGAAGATTGTTTTCTTTTATAAAACCCTTCAATTGCTTTTCAATTTCTCCCAAACTACTTTTGTCTCCACTGTTACCATCCATAAAACTACTCCCATTATATTGAAATAACACGTAATCGGTCCCTGTAAAAGTTTTGCTTAAAGAACTGGCAATTTGAGCAAATTTGGTAGCATTAACAGTACTTATTGAGTACAGTACAATAAAAAATACTAAAAGCAAACTCATCATATCAGAGTAAGTAAGCACCCATCTATCGTGATTTGGTTTTGATTCATCTTCCTCCAACCTCTTCATTTAATTCTACACCGCCTTTCTGAGGTGTATTTTTAAGCTGTGCCTGCGCGACAAATGTCATTAACTTTCTCTCTAATATCCTTGGATTTTCCCCAGCTTGCAGTGAAAGACTTCCTTCTAATATTAATTCTCTTTCAGTTGTTTTTACTTTAGCCCTATTTTTTAATTTTTGAGCAATAGGAAGGAAAAACACGTTTGCTAAAATGGCACCATACAGTGTAGTTATAAATGCTACCGCTACGGCAGGGCCTAATTTGTCCGGTTCAGTTAAATTACCCAACGCTTGAACAAGTCCCATAACTGTTCCTATAAGACCCATTGTAGGAGCATAACCACCCGCCGACTCAAAAATACCCGCTTCTTTTTTAGCTTCCATATCCTCTACGTATATCTTATTCTCCATAGTCGTTTTAATAAGTTCCATATCAGATCCGTCAACGACTAGCTCTAAGCACTCTTTCAAAATAGGATCAAATTTCTTTATCTCCTCAGATTCTATTTCGGATTCAAGGCTTAAAAGCCCTTCGCTTCTGGCTTTTTGAGCCAAATAAGTAAAATACTTTATTATCTCAAGATAATTATCCTTTTCATTTTTAAAAGCCCTTGCCAAAAGTCTCGGCACTTTTTTAATGTTATCCATAGAATAAGTAATTATAGTAGCCCCTATAGTACCCCCCAAAACTATTATAGCAGAAGGTACATCTATTAAAGAAGCAACAGTACCTCCCCCTAATATAAATCCATAAATTATAGCCCCTACTGCAACAACTATACCTACTACTGTAGCTATATCCAAGTCCATCACCTTCCATTTATAAATACACTCATTAATTTTTATCGACACATATTAAAAAAAAGTTATAGTTTACTACACTTTTACAAAATAAATTTTTTTGATATATTTAATATGAACAGGAGGTTATATTTATGGCAATCATAACAGTAAGCAATGTGACAAAAAGTTACGGTATCGATATAATTCTACAAAATATTTCTTTTATAGTCAATGAAGGAGACAAAATAGGAGTAATTGGCGAAAATGGTGCTGGAAAATCCACTCTTTTTAACCTTTTAGCCGGTTTTACTGAAGCTGACAGTGGAACAATTTCAATTTCTACAAATAAAATTGGATATCTACAACAAAACACTGTAATTGATTCTGAAAAAAGTATATATGAGGAAGTAAAAACAGTTTTTGATGAAATATTCCAATTAGAAAAACAAATTAAATCTCTAGAGGAAAAAATCTCACAAACAAAAGATTCACATCTACTTGATAAACTTTTTTTAGAATATTCCTTTTTAACAGATAAGTATAAGGAATTAGATGGTTATTCTGTAGAAAGTAAAATAAGAGGTGTACTAAATGGATTAGGGTTTGATGTGTCGCAATTTGCTACAACTGTATCAACTTTAAGCGGCGGTCAAAAAACCCGTCTTATGCTGGCAAAAACTTTACTTTTAAGTCCAGATGTCCTATTATTAGACGAACCTACCAATCACTTAGACATAAACTCAATAGAATGGCTAGAGCAATATTTAAAATTTTATAATGGTACAATTTTAATTATATCCCATGATAGGTATTTCTTGGATAAAATTGTCACTCGAATATTTGAAATTGAAAATACTCATTTAAGTGTTTACGAAGGCAATTACACAGAATATTTAAAAAGAAAAAAATTGGAAATGGAAGCAAAGTTAAAAGCTTATGAAGAACAGCAAAAAGAAATAAAAAGAATTAAATCAATTATACAGATTCAAAAAAACCGTAGAACAGAAAAGTCAGTAAAAATGGCAGAAAGCAAGCAAAAACTATTAGAAAAAATGGAAATAATAGAAAAGCCAGTGATAAATAATAAATCTATCAACTTGCGTTTTGATTTCGATTTAGAAAGCGGAAATGATGTATTGACAGTCAAAAATTTGTCTTTACGCTTTGACAGACAAATTTTCTCCAATGTATCTTTTGAAATAAAAAAAGGGGAAAAAATTGCCCTTTTAGGGCCAAACGGAATAGGAAAAAGCTCTCTTTTAAAAATATTAGTGGGGGAAATTGACAATTTTGAAGGGGAAATTAAATTTGGCACAAACGTAATAACAGGTTATTACGAACAAGAATTTAAAAGTTTAAATGCTGAAAAAACAGTCATTGATGAAATATGGGATGAAAATCCATATCTTACTCAAACAGAAGTGAGGACACTATTAGCTTCTTTCCTTTTCAAAGAAGAAGATGTCTTTAAAACTATCTCTACACTAAGTGGTGGTGAAAAGGCAAGGCTTTCATTGCTAAAGCTCATCCTTTCAAAAGCGAATTTTCTACTTATGGATGAACCAACTAACCATTTAGATTTAAAAGCAAAAGAAGTATTAGAAGAAGCTTTGTTAGATTATACTGGAACTTTATTATTTGTCTCCCATGACAGATATTTTATAGACAAAATTGCTACAAAAGTGATGATTTTGACACCTCAAGGTGTAGAAGTATACTTAGGTAATTACAGCTATTATATAGAAAAGAAAAACCAGCTTAACGAAAAAAAAGAAGAAAAAATACTCAAAAAGACGAAAACCCAGATAAAAAACGAAAGGTATAAAGAAAGATTGGCTAAACTTAAGTTAAAGCAGCAAAAAGAATATCTAAAAAACCTTGAAAATTCAATTTATCAAGCTGAAGAAAGAATAAAATATTTGGAAGAAAAAATGTGTGATGCTAAAATTTATAAAACAGGAGAAATTGTAGAAATACAAAAAGAATACAATGCCCTTAAAAGTAAATTAGAAGAAATGTATGAAGAATGGGAAAATTTAAGCGGGTAAAAACCCGCTTTAGTATCCTTTATCTAAATTCACAATATTTCTTAAAGTTCTTCCTTCTTTATAAGCATCCAAATTTTCTCTCAATATTTCCATCGCTCTTTGCATGTATAGAGGCGTAACCCCTGCAATGTGAGGAGTGATTATCACATTTTCCATATCCCACAAAGGGCTGTCTTCCCTTAAAGGCTCTTCTTCAAAAACATCTAATGCAGCCCCTTTTATAACCTTATTCTTAAGGGCATTTATAAGAGCTCTCTCATCCACTACTTTCCCTCTTCCAACATTTATAAAGTAACTGCTATTTTTCATCCTATTAAATACGTTTTCTCCTATCGAGTGATAAGTATCTTTAGTCAATGGAAGTATAGATATCACATAATCGGCAAGCGACAATACATCACAGTCTTCAATAGAAGTATACATTTTTTCAACATATAAAGAAGGCTTGCCCGAATTTCTTATACCATAGACCTTCATGCCAAATTCTTTTAAAAGTCTTGCAATTTCCTCTCCTATGCTTCCTACTCCTATTATCAAAGCCGTCTTACCTGTAAGCTCTGAAACCCTAACAGACCTATCCCACACCTTTTTTATCTGATTTCTTAAAAAAGTATTTAAGCTTCTTTCAAACATAAGCATATAACCTATAACCTGTTGTGAAATTTGATACTTGTGTACGTCTCTAGAATTAGTAACTAATACCTTCATTTTTTTGAGTTTTTCAAAAGGAAGAGTATCTGCACCTGCACTCAAAAGATGAATCCATTTTAAGTTTGAAGCCTTGTCCACAATATTGGAATAAAATTCAAAGTCAAAGCTTATGATAATCTCTGTATCTTTTACATACTTTTCAGCCTCTTCCTCATTTTGAACGTAAAGAACGTCATATCCCTCCATTTGCTCTTTAATTTCTTTTATGTAATTGTCATTTAATTTTGTGAAAAGCAAAATATTTCTCATAATAACCCCCCTAAGCTTTAAAATTTTGATTTATTTTTAATATATTTTCATTCTATTTTATTACAGTAAATACAATGAAATATATTTAAGCACAATATCCACAAAGTTATCCACAGCCACAATAATACAATGCATCTTAAATTTCGACATATTTCCACATTTTCAACAGCAAAATTTTTCCCCAATCTTTAAATAAGGAATGGCATTTAAATCCAACTCAGAAGTTTTCCCTTTTATAAAGTCATAATAGGCGGCAGCAGCTATCATTGCCCCATTGTCTGTACAATAAATTTTATCAGGATAATGGACTCTTATTCCAATTTTCTTCGCTTCTTCTCCTAATTTTTCCCTCAAAAAACTATTAGAAGCTACCCCTCCTGCTATAGAAATTTTGCCAATATTTTTCCTCTTTGCAGCATCAATTAATTTTTTTACCAACACCTCCACTACATTTCTTTGGAAACTAGCCGCCACATCATAAACATTTATCTCTTCTCTTTTTTGCTTTTGTCTATTTAAATAGTTTAAAACCGCTGTTTTAAGCCCACTAAAACTAAAGTCAAAATTCCCTTCCTCCATAAAAGATTTAGGAAACTCAATAGCTTCCATATTCCCCAGCTTTGCAGCCTTTTCAATAGCAGGCCCTCCAGGATACCCCAACCCTAAAGCTCTTGCTACTTTGTCAAAGGCTTCTCCTGCCGCATCATCCATTGTTTGTCCCATTACTTCGTATTCTCCATAATCTTTTACAAAAACAATGTGACTATGTCCCCCGGAAGCCACAAGGCAAATAAAAGGAGGAGCAAATTCACCTCCTAAGTAATTTGCAGCTATATGACCTTCTATGTGATTTACTCCTATAAAAGGCTTGTTTTTTGCATAAGCTAAAGCTTTACCATAAGACAAACCAACTAAAAGAGCACCTACTAATCCTGGCCCATAGGTAGCAGCAATTACATCTACTTCATCAAGAGTTAGTCTAGCTTTTTCTAACGCCTCTTCCACTACAAAAGATATTACTTCAATATGCTTTCTTGAAGCTATTTCTGGCACTACGCCACCATATTTTTTGTGAACCTCTATTTGAGAATATATTACATTTGACAATACTTCTTTGCCGTTTTTAACAACTCCTGCGGCAGTTTCATCGCAGGAAGATTCTATTCCCAAAATTATTACATCTTTATCCATTATTTCACCACCATCACAAGTCGTATTTCCACATTATAATTGCATCCTCATTATTATCTTGATAATAGCCTTTTCTTCTACCTAATGGTCTAAATCCAAACTTTGCATACAAATGCTGTGCAACAATGTTTGATTCTCTCACCTCTAGTGTCATGGAAATTATTCCATTTTTTTTAGCAAGCTCAATTAGACCCTCCATAATCTTACTTCCAATTCCTTTAGATCTGTATTCAGGATGAACTGCTATATTGGTTATATGACCTTCATCTACAACCACCCAAAATCCTCCATAACCCACAATTTTGTTGTCAACTTCCGCTACTATATACTTAGCACAGCTGTTCTTTGTAACTTCACTTATAAAAGCTTCTTTAGACCAAGGAGTGCTAAAGCTCAACTTTTCAATTTCCAAGACCTCCTCCACATCTTCTTTCCTCATAAGCCTTATAATAACATCCATTAATTAACTCCCCTGTCACCTAAACGAATTTCAGCAGCCGATTTCCTTATATACACCGGCTTAAAATCAAAGAAACTGAACACTTCCCCTTTTTTTATCATCTGAATAGCAATCTCTCCTATAGAAGCTGCCCTCGCTATGTTATCCTTATCCTTTGCAAATAAAGCTTTGTCCCTTATCATCTCTCGTAATTTATCTTTATAGGAATAAACCCCCTCTCCTACGAACAACACCTTGTCAGAGTAACCCTCTACCAATTCGGCAATTTCCTCCAAGGAATATACTTTAGCATCCATTAAAATTTCAAGACTCCCACCTCTTATCAACATTCCATAAACATTTTCATTTAAAGCATCTATGAGAGGGCATATAAGTCCTTCAAATTCACTGACATTATATGCAAGAGCTAGAAGAGAAGATACTCCTACAATAGGGATGTTAAGAGCATGAGCCAAACCCTTTGCGGTGGCAGCACCGATTCTAAGCCCCGTAAAAGAGCCTGGTCCTTCCGAAACAGCTACATGAGTTATTTGATTTATTGGTACTTCACACTTTTTAAGCAGTTCATCTATCATGGGCATTAAAATTACTGAATGCCTGAGATAATTTATAGAGTATTCTCCTATTATCCCCTTTTCATCTACTAATGCAACAGTAGCAGTTTTAGAAGAAGAATCTATTGCCAAAATTTTCATTGACTCATCTCCTTTAAAAGCTCTTCATATCGTTTCCCAAAATCTTTAAATAAAATAACTCTTTCATCTTCTTTTTCTCCTTTTTGAATTATTACTTCTAGCCTTTCTTTCGGAAGTAAAGGTCCTAACCTTTCAGGCCATTCAATTGCGCAAACTCCTTCGTCATAAAAATATTCCTCATAACCTATGTCATAAAGGGCTGTGTAATCATCTAACCTATATAAATCAAAATGATAAAGAGGAATCCTTCCTTTATGTTCATTGACTAAAGTAAAAGTCGGGCTGGTAACTGGCTCATTTATTCCTAACCCCTTCGCAATTCCCTTTGTAAAAACAGTTTTGCCACTTCCTAAATCCCCATACAATAAAATTATATCTCTACTCTTTAACAGCCTTCCTAATTTTTCTCCTAAAGAAATGGTCTCGTCTCTATTTTTGCAAATATAGGTCTTTTCCATTAAGTCTCACCCCACTTATTATAACTTTATTATATATTATCTTTTAACAAATTAAAAATAAAAATAACCCCCAGCATGTGCTAGGGATCAGACTGTATGCGACGATGCAAAATATCTCCTTTGAAAATTTTTTAACTTTGTTAACAAACTAATCCCCAGCACCTGCCAGGGATTTAAAATTAATGTTTGAAAAAAGGTGATAGCTTCTTATATACCAGGAAGGTAATTACTGACACTACAATTCCTTTTAATATATTAAAAGGAAATATTCCGTATGATATAAGAGTTTTTACATCCACTATATTTTTATTTGCTGCTTTGCCCATATTAATGATGGCATCCATAGGCCAGCCCATGACCCTTTGGTACAAAGGAAGAAAAACATAGTAATTTAAAAGTGAAGCAGTTACAGCCATCACTACTGTAGCAATTGCCATAGATATAAGAGCCGTTTTTCGCGTCTTATTAAACTGATATATAACCCCTGCAGCATAAACAAATATAGAACCTACAGTGAAGTTGGCAATTTCGCCAATAGCTCCCGACTGAGTCACAGTGGCATGGAGTATGTTTTTAATAAGCTCCACCATTACCCCATACAAAGGCCCTATAGCAAAAGATGCAACTAGCGCGGGTACATCACTAAAATCAAGTTTTAAAAATCCAGGAAACAGTGGTACCTGAAATTCTAAATACATAAGTATAAAAGCTGTTGCTGAAAGAAAACCCACCTTTACTATAGTTTGTGTTTTAGTTTTTTCCACAATTCATCCCTCCAATTTCACTTATCAAAAAAATCCTGAAGATAATCTTCAGGATTTTTTGGGATTTATTTCGCAAAAACAGGCACAAAAACAAAATCTTCTCCCCTCCAGACTTTCACTGTCGGCTGTGGAATTTCACCACATCAACCGCCTAAGCGGCTCGCGGGCTATACCGCCGGTCGGGAATTTCACCCTGCCCCGAAGATTTATCTTCTTTACTATTCAATTTTAATTTTATTCTCTCACTTTTATCTATCTTTGTCAATAGTTTTAGTAAAAATTTGTACGTGCCAAGGATTAAGAAAGTACATGAGACAGTAAAAATTTTTAACTTGATTTATAAAGTAATAACTGTTCCCGCTTCCCCTTTGAGGGCTTCTAAAGCTTTATCTAAAGAAGTAATTATTGCTCGCCTTCCTACTTTTGACTTTGCAAATCTTACTGCTGCTTTAACTTTAGGAAACATACTGCCAGGCGCAAAATGGCCTTCTTCCATGTATTTTATTGCTTCTTCCACTGTCATTTTGTCAAGAAATTTTTGATTTGGCTTGTTGTAATTTATTGCTACCTTTTCAACGGCTGTAAGAATTAGCAAAACATCTGCATCAATATCTTCTGCCAACTTTTCAGAAGCTAAATCTTTGTCTATTACGGCAGCTACCCCTCTTAAATTGCCATTTTCCCTAATTACAGGAATTCCTCCTCCCCCAACCGTTATTACTATCACCCCATTTTTTTCAAGTAACTTTATTGTATTAAGTTCTACTATTTCTTTGGGGTCAGGAGAAGGAACAACTCTTCTATATCCTCTCCCACTGTCTTCTACCATTTCATACCCTTTTTCTTTTATTAAAACTTCAGCTTCCTCTTTTGTATAAAAAGGTCCTATTGGCTTTGTAGGTTTTTTAAAAGCAGGGTCATTTTTATCCACCACAACTTGTGTTATAATAGTTGCTACTTCTTTTTTAATATTTCTCTCTTTCAAAACTTCTCTTAAAGCTTGTTGAATCATATATCCTATCATGCCTTGGCTCTCTGCTCCACACACGTCAAAAGGCATTGCAGGAACAATCTTTGATGCAGTTTCATTTTGTATGACTATATTCCCCACTTGCGGACCATTGCCATGGGTAATCACAACAGAATAACCTTTTTCAATTATGTCCGCCAAATACCCCGCTGTCCTCTTTACTACTTCCATTTGCGCCTCTGCAGTAGGAGGCGTATTTACGTCCTGCAGGGCGTTCCCTCCTAAAGCAACAACAATTTTGTCTTTCATAACGTCCTCCCTTGTAAAGTAATATTAAAGCAGAGTAGCAATCATCACAGCTTTAATTGTATGTTTTCTATTTTCTGCTTGGTCCCATACTCTTGATTGTTTACCTTCTATAACATCAAAAGTAACTTCTTGCCCTTTAACTGCAGGTAAGCAATGCAAAAATATGGTATCTTCTCTTCCTGTCTTTTTCATCATTTCCTCATTAACTTGAAAAGGTCTCAATAAAGCTTCTCTTTCCTCAGCTTTTGCTTCTTCTCCCATCGAAGCCCACACATCAGTGTAAATTGCATCTGCTCCTTCAAGACCCTCTCCTGGCACACTCGTAAGTTCAAAAGTTCCCCCATTTTCAGCTGCCATTTGCCTGATTTCATCTATAAATTCTTGTGAAGGCCACAATTCTTTTGGAGAATTAATCACATAATGCATCCCCATCTTAGCGCAGCCTACCGCTAAAGTATTAGCCATGTTATTCCTTCCGTCCCCTACAAATACAAGCTTTCTTCCTGTTAAGCTTCCAAACTCTTCTTCTATTGTCATAAGGTCAGCCAAAACTTGAGTTGGATGATATTCGTCAGTTAAGCCATTGTACACAGGAACACCTGCATATTTTGCTAAAATTTCCACGGTTTCTTGTTTGAAGCCTCTGAACTCTATTGCATCAAACATCCTTCCTAAAACTCTGGCAGTATCCTCTATAGATTCTTTGGCTCCCAACTGAATGTCATCTGTTGATAAAAATACTGGATGTCCTCCTTCTTCACCAAAGGCAGTTTCAAAAGCGCATCTCGTTCTTGTGGACCTCTTTTCAAAAATGAGAGCAATAGTCTTACCTAAAAATCTTTGATGCACAACCCCTGCTTTTCTCTCTGCTTTTACTTGTTTAGCAATGTCTAAAATATATCTTATTTCCTGAGGGGTATAATCTTTTAAAGTTAATAGGCTCCTACCCTTTAAATTAAATGCCATAGTCATCCTCCTTTTAGCAATTTCACTTTATTAATTTTATATTATCTTATCCTTTTAGTCAAAAGGTTTATAATAAAGTCTTCTGTTTTCACTTTAATTGTACCCTTTTCACTTCTTGTAATCCTATAAATCCCTTTCGTTACGATGTAGCCTGGGGATCGCCCGATACGCTCATAGTAGCGGAGTGTATCCGGTGAAAGGCCAAATTTTTTGCTTACTTCTGCAATTGTCATGCAGTTTCACCTCCGCTGTTCGATATTATATAACACTTGGAGTTAACTCCAAGTCAAGAGTTTTTAAATAGGAGCACTATTCATGGTTTACATAATAACTTGCATTACTGCACATCTCAAGCAACGAGGATAAATTTGAGACCAACTGCACATATCCCATTACGCAATAACAGTCTCTCTAACTATCTTACAAAAGATATAATGGCCAAATCTTCTCAGGAAAATACCTCCTCTATTGAATAAGGAGAAGAGCTGTTTAGCGAAGCCCTTTGCTTTTCAACAAATGTTTCACAAAAAAAACAAACACTAACAAAGAAAATATAACCGAAACAGCACTAATTGTGAATAATATCTGATAGCTTGTGTATTTCGAAATCCAACCTAATATAATCGCACCCAATCCAATGCCAATATCAGTAGCAGTTGAAAAAGAAGCATTGGCTACTCCTCGACGATCTGGAGGAACAAGACGTACTATCGTCGCTTGGAGAACTGGTTGTGCAGAACCAAAACCAATACCGTACAGAACCGCTGAAACAAGCATACCGAACAATCCAGTCGAGACGCTCAGAACAATCAAAGCCAAAATAGAAATCAAAAGAGCAGGCACGACCACAAACATCTCACCATACTGGTCTGAAAGTTTTCCTGCAATGGGACGGCTTAAGAAAAGAGTTGCGGAATAAACCAGAAAAAATAAACCAGAATTGACTTTAAGCAAGTCAGCAAACAGCGGAACAAAAGTGGTAATACTGGCATAGGAGATAAACAGAAATAAGACCGATACCGCAACAGACAAGACTGGTTTCTCAAAAAATTCGATTCTTTTTGCATCCGATTGTGGTTGGAAAAGCATTTTCACACCAAACTTTAAAAGTAATGCTGTGATAGAAAGAGCAACAGCAAATAGAAACAGAGCATGATATGAAAGGTTTTGTACAACCCACATACCCAGCATTGGACCAATAGCCATGGCCAAGGTCATGGCTGTGCCAAACCATCCCATACCCTCCCCATAGCGAGTAGTGGGGACTATATCTGCGATCACTGTGAGAATGGCAGTCGTAGAAATAGCCCAACTTACTCCATGCAACATTCTAAGCCATATCAAAGCAGTAATTCCGTTCACCCAATTATACATATACATTGCCAAAGTGAAGAGAGATAGTCCCAGTATAATAAACGGACGCCTACCAAACCAATCCAGAAGTCCTCCGATAACTGGTCGGAGAATAACAGCAGACAACATAAAGATACCCATTGAGAGGCCTACATGGGTTTCATTACCGCCTATATGTTTTATAAACAGTGGTAGAGTTGGATACAGCATATAAAATGCGGTAAACAGAAAAAATGTTCCCAGGATCATGAAAATAAAAGACCTTGTCCACAAGCGTTCCATGTTTCGTACCTCCTTAGAATAAAATATCACTTTCACAACCAGAGTATACATGCTGAAGTTAGCTCCAAGTCAATATCCCTTTTGAAATTTGGTCCGTGTCAAGTTTTCTTAGGTAAATTTTTTGTGCTAGACCCTTGGCTCCGTTATCTCTTTTAAAACATATGTTATCCAGGGCCTTCCTGCAAATCTCCCTTCCAAAATCGGTAGCAAAACTTCCAGTACTTGACTCATCCTGTCTCCACCTTCTATTGTCCATCTGCAACTATGGCGTTTCATTACTCTAGCTATGTTTACTGTATTTGCCCCTCAAGGAATAAATAAAAATAAATCATATAATTTCAGAATGCATAAAATTATTTAAATTACAAAATTTATGAGGCTATTTATTTAGACTCCTCTAAATAAACAGCCTCATGGCAACTTAAACTTTATGCACTAATTTCCCATTAATAAATACATATTTCGTCCTTGTCTTTACTTCCAACGGATTTCCATCAAAGACTACAATATCAGCATCTTTTCCCTTTTCAATACTTCCTACTCTATCATCAACTCCTAAAATTTTCGCAGGATTTATAGTAATGGCTTTTAAAGCCTCCATTTCATCCATACCATCCTTTACAGCTAAAGCAGCACATAAAGACAAGTAATTGAGAGGTATTACAGGATGGTCTGTCATTATCGCAACTGTAAGTCCTGCTTTTGAAAGAATACCTGCTGTCTTAAAGCTTAGATTTACAAGCTCAATCTTTGACCTTTCAGACAATGAAGGCCCCACAATAACTTTAGCATTTTCTTTCACCAATTCATCAACAATCAAATGGCCATCAGTACAATGGTCAATGGTTATATCTACATTAAATTCTTTTGCAATCCTTAAAGCGGTAAAAATATCATCTGCTCTATGAGCATGAGCTTTCAGCGGAATTTCTCTCTTTAATACTTTTACCAATGCTTCAAGGCCTAAGTCCCTTTCAGGCTTTTTGTCTTCCTCTGCATGCTCCATCTTTTCCATGTACTCCTGAGCTTTTATAAGCTCTTGCCTTAAAAGAGCCGCAACTGCCATTCTAGTTGAAGGCATTTTATGCTGCTCATGGTAAACGGATTTAGGATTTTCACCAAAAGCAACTTTTATCGCTGCTGGTTCTTTTACTATCATATCATCTATTCTTTTACCATAAGTTTTTATAATTGCAAACTGTCCTCCTATAACATTAGCACTGCCAGGACCTGTCGCAACTGTCGTAACCCCTGCTTGATAAGCCTCTTCAAAATATTTATCCATTGGATTTATTCCATCAATTGCCCTAAGTTGCGGAGTTATAGGGTCTGTCGCTTCATTTCCATCTGCTCCTTCAAATCCCATAGCATTTTCCCACATTCCAAGATGGCAATGAGCATCAATCAAACCAGGCATAACAGTTAAGCCTTGTACATCAATCACTTCTGCATCTAAAGGAGCAATTAAATCTTCTCCAACATCAACAATTTTTCCATTGTCAATGAGTACATCTCCTTTTTCATAAATTTTGCCGGCCATTGTCAGGATTTTCCCACCTTTTAATAAGTACATATAATTCCCCCCTGAATTCATTATATATTAACATTATAGCACAAAGAAACAATTTTATGAAATCATTAGCTTTACAAAACAAATTCGCTAAAATTTTCTGTCCAGCTACTCCAAATTTTACTTTTTTAAAGTTTTTTTAACTTTTCCATAATAATGTCTTTTTTATTAACTCCTATTAAAAATAATAATACTGCGATAATTGCGACAATTCCTGCCATAAAGTAATTTTTATTCCCCAAATTTGCCCCTATATAGGCAGAAAAAAATATGCCTGGAAGTCTCGCAAAAAGAGTAATGATAAAAAAATTGTAAAACTTAACCGGTGTAATTCCTGCAATGTAGGAAAGGGCATCTTTAGGCATTCCAGGTATAAAAAACAACAAAAAAAGAATAGTTTCTCCTTTAGGATTGTTTATAATATAATCAAACTTTTTAAGCTTTTCTTCTGAAACAATGCTTCTCACAAAATTATAGCCTAAAACCCTGGCAATCAGAAAACAAATTAGAGAACCTATTGTAATGCCTATTACAGAGTACAAAGTGCCTAAAAAAGCCCCGTAGAGGTATCCTCCTGCAATTTGCACTACTTCTCCTGGTATGACAAATACGATCACTTGAAGTATTTGAACTCCTATAAATACAATAATACCAAGTTTCCCAAAACTGTGTATCCACTCCCTAAATTTATCGGGACTGTTAATTAGTATAGTTAAATTCTTCCCAAAAGTCACCATAGCCACTATTAATGCAATGACAAAAATGACTATTAAAATTAAATTTAGTATGTTAGTTTTGTTAATTTTCATCCACCCACACCTCGGGCCAAAAGCACCAAAGATAAATCCAGCTTTACCTTTATTACCTCCAAACCACTTGACTTTTGGCATTTTTCTCCCCCCGTTTTATTCAAAAATTACGGTCCTATGTTTATAATCCATTATAGAGTTAATATTTTGTTATGTCAATTACCCAGAAATTTTTAAAAGCCGGTAAATACCGGCTTATGTATAGTTAATCATTATTTTCGTTATCGCTTTGGCCTTGATTATCATTATTTGTATTAATATCCTGGTTTTCTTGAGAATTTTTCTTTTGTTCTTTTTTCTCTATTTTATTCTGATTTTTTTCTCTTTCTCTATCCTCATTTTTCACTTTTTCTACTTTCTTATCATGTTTTTCTCCTAACACTTCTGAGAAAAACTTAATAGGCACAAAAGTTGCATTCTCATTCATTTTCTTATCTATTGTAACTTCTACCCCATTTACTAAAGCTTTAGAGTCTCCTAAAGTATACTGTATTGTCTTATCACCTTTTATAACTGTGAGAGTTTTTGTATCAGGGTCCCAAGCTACTTTTGCATCCAATCCCCTTGCAATAGCCTTTACGGGAATTAGGGTATTATTTTCTTTTATCACTGGTTGCAAGTCAACTTTCTTGCCATCTTCAACATTTGGAGTTTCTTCTGAGTTTTCATCAACATTTTTATCTTCTTCTACAGCTTCTTCTTTACCTTCCTGTGATTGTTCCTTTACCGGTTCCTGAGCTTGTACCTGTTCTTGAGCCTCAAGTGTCGTCTGAATCTGGGCTTCTACTTTATTTTCTGTAGTTCCTTGTGCTGCAAGTTGAGTTTCTGCCTTTACTGCTACTTCACGCATCCACTTGACACCAGATTTAGCATACCCCGTTAAAATAGAGGAAAAAGCAAAAGCACCAATCACAGCAAAAATTAATATTTTTTTCATATGCACTCTCCCTCCTTTGTTCAACTTTCACTATATATTTCGGAAGGAAATATAAATTTTTAGAGAGTAGCAGTAAAAAATTTTTTTATTTCATTGAAAGAGAAATTCTATTTCTCTCAATATCAACACTTAAAACTCTAACTTTTACAATGTCTCCCACTGAAACCACATCAAGAGGATGTTTTATGTAATTTTGAGACATCTCAGAAATGTGAACAAGCCCATCAGTGTGAACACCTATATCTACAAAGCAGCCAAAATCAGTGACATTCCTAACTGTTCCCATAAGTTCCATGCCTGGTTTTAGCTCATTTATAGTCATTACATCAGACCTTAAAATGGGCTTGGGTAAGTCTTCTCTTGGGTCTCTTCCAGGTTTTTTAAGCTCTGAAACTATGTCATAAAGTGTAGGAAGTCCTATATCGTATTCCTCTGAAATCTTCTCTAATCCGTATTCTTCTAAAGAATTAGCAAAGTCTTTTAACTTTTTTCTATCTAGTTTTTCTTTCTCATATCTAAATTTTCTCAAAAGCTTTTCTAAGGTTTCGTAACGCTCTGGGTGAACTGCTGTTGAGTCAAAGATATTGTCACCGTCCAAAATTCTCAAAAAACCCGCACATTGTGTAAAAGTAGTATCTCCTAATCTTTTTACATTTTTAAGCTGCTCCCTATTTGTAAACTTGCCTATTTGGTTTCGATATTCAACAATATTCTTGGCAATAGCAGCATTTATCCCTGAAACGTATTTTAAAAGAGATACTGATGCAGTGTTTAAATCAACACCTACGCTGTTTACACAATCTTCTACAACACCGTTTAAAGCATCTCCCAGTTTTTTCTGGTCTACATCGTGTTGATACTGTCCTACCCCGATGGACTTTGGATCAATTTTTACAAGCTCTGCCAATGGGTCTTGAAGCCTTCGCGCCAGTGAGATAGCTCCTCTTAAACTTACGTTTATATCAGGAAATTCCTCTGTACCTATTTGAGAAGCAGAATAGACTGATGCCCCTGCTTCATTCACTATCACATACTTTACCTCTCTTGAAAGTTCTTTTATAAGCTCTGCTATAAACATTTCACTCTCTCTTGAAGCAGTTCCATTTCCCAAAGCAATTAAAGTGACATTGTATTTTTCTATTAGCTCTTTTAAAACCTTTTTAGAATTTTCAAAATCATTTTGAGGAGGAGTAGGATATACTGTAGCAGTGTCCAAAAGTTTTCCCGTTTCATCTACAACAGCAATTTTACATCCTGTCCTATAGGCTGGGTCAAATCCCATGACAACATGTCCTTTTATTGGGGGTTGAAGTAAAAGGCTTTTTAGATTTTCTTTAAAAACTATTATTGCCTTTTCTTCTGCTTTTTCCGTAAGAGTATTCCTTATTTCCCTCTCTATTGAAGGAGCAATAAGCCTTTTATAGGAATCTTCAATTGCTTTCTTGTAATACTCTGCAAATATTGAAGCTTTATTTACTTTTGATTCTATAAGCCTATTTATTATCCTTTCACTATCTATCTCAATTTTTACAGATATGTATTTTTCCCTTTCTGCCCTATTTATCGCCAGTATTCTATGAGGCGGTATTGTCTTTACAGCTTCTTTATAGTCATAATACATCTCATAGGGAGACCTTTCTTGTTTTAACGCTTGTGTCACTATAATTCCGTTATTCCATGTAAAACTTCTTATGTATTTTCTTATATCAGCGTCATCAGATATATCCTCTGCAATTATATCCATTGCTCCTTGGTATGCTTCTTCAACTGTTGGAACATTTTCATTAAGATAAGGCTTTGCGTATTCCTTTACATCCCCATCTATTACTTCATTTGAAGAAATAACCTTTGCAAGAGGCTCCAAGCCTTTTTCTTTCGCAATGGTCGCCCTTGTCCTTCTTTTTGGCCTAAAAGGCCTGTATATGTCCTCCACCTCTTGTAAAGTTGTAGCATTTTCTATTTTTGCTTTTATCTCCTCTGTCAGTTTTCCCTGTTCATCAATTAACCTTATAGTATCCTGTTTCTTCTCTTCAAGGTTTCTCAAATATGTAAGTCGGTCATAAAAATTTCTTAAAACCTCATCTGACAAGCTTCCTGTTGCTTCTTTCCTGTACCTTGCAATAAAAGGAATTGTATTCCCTTCATCAATAAGCTTTATTGTATTTTCCACTTGAAAGTCTTTTAATCCAAATTCTTTCTTTAATATATCTTTTATCCTATTCATGACTTACTCCTTTCTCTTAGGAAATACATAGATTAAATTTAAAGGGATACCTTTTTAAGATATCCCTTGTGATTTTTGCTTTAGATAAGCGTTTATAAATCCATCTATTTCCCCATCCATCACTGCCTGAACATTCCCCACTTCATAATTTGTCCTGTGGTCTTTAACAAGGGTATAAGGCTGGAAGACATAAGACCTTATTTGGTTGCCCCATGCTGCCTCTCTATGCTCTCCTTTTAAGTCTTCGATTTTTTCTTTCTTCTCTTTCATCATGAGGTCCAAAAGTTTAGCTTTAAGCATTTTCATGGCAGTTTCTCTGTTTTGAATCTGAGACCTTTCACTTTGACAGGAAACCACTATGCCTGTTGGAAGGTGAGTAATCCTTACAGCAGACTCCGTCTTATTTACATACTGTCCTCCCGCACCCGAAGCCCTATAAGTGTCAATTTTTAAATCCTCAGGCCTTATTTCCACTTCAATATCATTTTCTAATTCAGGAAGTACTTCCACAAGGGCAAATGAAGTATGCCTTCTACCGGCGGCATCAAAAGGAGATATCCTCACAAGGCGGTGAACACCTGCCTCTGATTTAAGATACCCATAGGCAAAAGGCCCTTTTATCATTAGAGTGACACTTTTTATTCCTGCTTCTTCTCCTTGCAAATAGTCAAGGGTTTCTACTTCAAAACCTTTGTCATTAGCCCATCTTGTATACATGCGAAGTAGCATTTCAGCCCAATCTTGAGCCTCTGTACCACCTGAGCCTGCATGAATAGAAAGTATGGCATTGTTTTTATCATATAGGCCATTTAATAGTGTTTTTATCTTTAAGTCTTCTAACTTTTTCTTTAACTCTTTGTACTCTTTGTCTACTTCGTCAGTTATTGATTCATCCCCTTCTTCTAATCCCAATTCAATAAGAGTACTCAAGTCTTCCCATTTTGACACAAGAGAATTGTACTCTTCTAAAAGTTCTTTTAAGGCTTTTTGTTTTTTAGCTAATTCCTGTGACTTTTTTATATCGCTCCAAAAAGCAGGATCAGACATCTTTTTGTCTATTTCTTCTATTTCTCTTTTGACACTTTCTATGTCAAAGAGAAACCCCCATTTCTTTTATTTCTTCAATCATGTTTGAAACTTCTGCTTTGTAATCCTGCAACAAACTGCATCTCTCCTTTTTAGTATTTTATATTGGCACCACAACATTTTTTATACTTTTTACCACTGCCACAAGGACAGGGGTCATTTCTGCCCACCTTTTTGCCCTTAACAACAGGCTGTTTCTTTTCTTCTGCATCTACATTTGTAGAAACAGGCTTTGCTACTTGTTCTCTTTGAATCATATTGTCTTTATTGATTTGAATGTGATATAAAAATTTAACAGTATCTTCTTGTATGCTTTGTATCAAATCTTCAAACATGTCAAAAGCTATTTTCTTGTATTCAATAAGAGGGTCCACCTGTCCATAAGCTCTTAAGCCTATTCCTTGCCGCAATTGGTCCATTTCGTCTATGTGGTCCATCCACTTAGTATCCACCACTCTTAAAAGAACTATTCTTTCGATTTCCCTCATTTGTTCTGGACCAATTTCTGCCTCTTTTTTCTCATACTGTCTTACTGCCTCTTCATATATTATGTCAGTTAAAACCTCTTTGTCAAGCCTATCTATATCAACATCAATAACCACGCTGTCTTTTTCAAGGAACATGTCGTAAAGATGGTCTAAAAGCCCTTTTATATCCCATTCCTCAGGATACTTACTTCCTGCAGTATATATCTCAACATTTCTCTCTATTATGCTTTTTACCATCTCAAGAATAGACTCTTTTAAGTTTTCACCTTCAAGTACCTTTCTCCTTTGGGCATATATTATCTCTCTTTGTTTGTTCATTACATCGTCATACTGCAAAACGTGTTTTCTAGTGTCAAAGTTTATACCCTCTACCTTTTTCTGGGCCTGCTCTATTTGTTTTGTCAAAATCTTATGCTCTATGGGCTGGTCATCATCAATTCCCAGACTGTCCATCATGTTCTTTACTCTTTCTGAGCCAAAAAGTCTCATAAGGTCGTCTTCTAAAGATATATAAAATCTTGATTCTCCTGGGTCACCTTGACGGCCTGCACGTCCTCTCAACTGATTGTCTATTCTCCTAGCTTCGTGCCTTTCAGTACCTATAATGTAAAGCCCACCCAGCTTTACAACCTCATCGTGTTCTTTTTCAGTCTCTTTTTTCGCCTCTTCAAGAAGCTCAAAATATCTCTCGCGGGCTTTTTTAACTTCCTCGCCTGAAACAGGGCCATATCCTGCAGCTTCGTTAATAATTTCTTTTGAGTAGCCCTCCTCATGCATCTTTTTCTTAGCTATAAATTCAGGATTACCTCCTAAAAGGATATCAGTACCACGGCCTGCCATGTTTGTAGCAATTGTAACTGCTCCTTTTCTTCCTGCCTGTGCTATTATCTCTGCTTCTTTTTCATGGTACTTTGCATTTAATACTTGATGAGGTATCCCTCTTTTCTTTAACATGGCGCTTAATTTTTCAGATTTTTCAATAGAAATTGTACCAACTAGAACAGGCTGACCTTTTTTATGATGTTCTACAATGTCCTCAACAACAGCTTTAAACTTGGCTTCTTCTGTTTTGTATATCACATCAGGATGGTCTATTCTTATCATCGGCTTATTAGTCGGTATTACTACAACATCTAATCCATAAATAGCCCTAAATTCTTGCTCTTCTGTTTGAGCTGTACCTGTCATACCAGCTAATTTTTTATACATTCTAAAGTAATTCTGGAAAGTTATAGTAGCTAAAGTTTTGCTTTCTCTTTCTACCTTAACTCCTTCCTTTGCCTCAATAGCCTGATGGAGGCCTTCACTGTACCTTCTCCCAAACATAAGCCTTCCTGTAAATTCGTCCACTATGATGACTTGACCATCTTTTACCACATAGTCTATATCTCTTTTCATTATAGCATGGGCCTTTAAGGCTTGGTTAATGTGGTGAGAAATTTCCATATTTTCAATATCAGCAAGGTTTTTAATTCCAAAAAATTTTTCTGCCTTAACTACACCTTTTTCAGTCAAACTTACAGCCTTTGCTTTTTCATCAACTACATAATCTTCATCTTTTCTCAAAGTCCTCACAAATCTGTCGGCTAACTTATACATGTCTGTGGATTTTTCGCCTACACCTGATATGATAAGAGGAGTCCTTGCCTCGTCTATCAGTATGCTATCTACCTCGTCTACTATAGCATAATTAAGTTCTCTTTGCACCATGTCTTCTTTGTATATAACCATGTTGTCTCTTAAGTAATCAAAACCAAATTCGTTGTTGGTTCCATAAGTTATATCTGCGGCATAGGCCTTTTTTCTTTCTTCAGGGTCCATATCATGCAATATTACGCCCACGCTTAGACCTAAAAATTCGTATATCTTGCCCATCCAATCGCGGTCTCTTTTTGCCAAGTAATCATTGACAGTTACAATGTGAACTCCCTTGCCTTCTAAAGCATTAAGATATGCAGGTAATGTCGCGACAAGGGTTTTACCTTCACCAGTTTTCATCTCAGCGATGCGCCCTTGGTGAAGAACAATGCCGCCTATCACCTGCACTCTAAAATGTTTCATTTTAAGAGTTCTCCAAGCGGCCTCTCTTACCACCGCAAAAGCCTCGGGAAGTATATCATCAAGAGTTTCACCATTTTTCAATCTATTTTTAAATTCATCTGTTTTCGCCCTAAGCTCTGCATCCGTAAGTCTTGCCATTTGATCTTCATATGACAAAACCTTATCGGCAATTGGTTCCAATCTCTTAACTTCTCTTTCACTGTAGCTGCCAAATATTTTTTCAACTAAGCCTAACATTTTTATCACCTTCTAAGGTTATTAATCAACTATATATTATATCACTATGCAGTCTTTATGGCAATAAAAAGCAGTTTTTTTTAAGAATATTTTACACTCTCTTCATACAATTTTCACAAAAAAGAACGTCTCAAAATGATGCATTCTCTGTCTTAGACAAAGTTCCATTTTTATTGGCATTTTGCATCGTTCGCTCCAGGTGACATCACAGACTAAACTAAAGCTCGACCTCTGACTCAGGCGGGGTTCCGGGCACATTCGACATCCCTGTCTCAGGTGCCCGCCTCCGCCCTCCTTGGCTTCGGCCCCGCCTTCGTCTGTCGGTCTCGCTAAGTTTAGTTGCTGCTCTGTCAAGTCGCTTCACTTATGCAAAATGCCAATACATCATAAAGAGTTTGTCTACAGACTGAGAACATCTCAAAATGAGACGTTTCCTTTTTAAAAGGTTAATTTTTTATGTCCACAGCTTTAAACTTCAAAATAGGATTTAATACGTAAAATAGTGCCAATGCAATTGCAGAATCTATTGTGTGGTGAATCATTGTCCCTACTCCTACAACCACAAAAGCCTTGTAAAAATCAAATCCAAAAGGCATCACCACAATTGCTTCTAAACCAGCATGTATTGGAAGTGTAACAGCTAACGCCACGGGAAAAGAATATCCTCTTTGTATCATTTTAGCTCCAACATAGCCAAACACTGCGTGAACCGCTGCTCTTGCTGCTATTACAGGTCCCAATTTTATTAAAAATCCTATCGCAGATACAACACCTACAAATACTGCTGTTGCAGGACTTATAAGCATTGCCAGCATTACAGGTACATGAGATGCCAGTGTGGCTGAGAAAGGCGGAATAACTATCCCTAATACTCCTCCAAAAGCCAATGGTATAACAAGTGCCAATGCTGCTAAAAGCCCTCCAATAGTAATTTCTCTTGTCTTCACATTAAAACCCCCATTCTTTAACTTTCATAATTATAGTATACACAGATGTATATACACCTGTCAATAATAAAATAACCACTTTCTAAAAATTTTTAAAGTGGTTAAATCCTTATTCTATTAAAAAGCCTTTTTCCTTTAAGACCTTTTGTATTCTATCTAGTACCTCTTTATTTTCCCCTTCAACAGTGTGAAGATGAACTCCATCTGTCAAAGAAGATAAAAGGGTCGCTTTCCCTTCTTTTACAAATCCCATGAATTTACTTACATCATACCTTGAAGAAAGCATTAAAAGCCCTTTTATCTCCCCATAGAAGGGATGCTCTACAATTACATCTAGCACTTTTCCGCCATTGTCAACTATTAAATTTAACTCCTCCTCTGTTCTGTCGTATCCGTGTTTGACAGCAAAAACCCTTTTTACAGTGTTTTCCTTTACAATGTCTATTATATAACCTTGAGGGGTAGACAATATTTTAATCCCTTTAGCCCTTAAAATAGCTATGTCCTGCACAATAATCTGCCTTGTAACACCAAATCTTTTAGCAAGGTCAGAGCCGGATATAGGCTCTTTAGCATTTTTTAGAATTTTAACTATTTTATTCCTTCTTTCTTGCGCTATCATGACTCTTCACCTTTTTAAGCATTGCATTTGTAACAAGTAAAAAGGTGCCTGTTGCCATTATAAAATCTCCTATGCTAAAGGTTTTTGGCAGTGGATAAGGTTTCGGCAACACTAAGACATCTGCTAAAAATTTTAACCGTGTAGAACTTGTCAAAACCTGATGTGTAGCAATTTTATTTGCCTGAAGGTCAGGGATGAGATTATTAAGTCCCGCTGCCTTTAAAGCATCAATGGAGACAGGCATTCTTCCTCCGTTGGCAAATATAACGATAAAATTTAAAAGCACTCCAATGCTTATTATTCTAAAATACTTGTTATCTCTATTGTACCACAATCCTATGAAAAGCAAAAGATAAACAAAGAAGTGGATATAAGACCGGTATTCCATAATGACGTGAAACTTATTAGCAAGGTTTAACATGCCAAACTCCAAAACAAAAGCAGCTATAAAAAGGCTGGGTTTTTTTATGTCAATATCAGCAATTCCGCTGATTTTTCCTCTTCTTAAAGTTCCGTAAATTAGAGAAGCACCAAGTGAATCAAATATCATGCTTAAACTCCTCCCTATTCTTTTCAAAAGCTTTTTTAAAGGCGTTTATTATTTTAGGGCTAAACTGCGTCCTTTCATGTTCTAAAATTATTTTATAAGCTTCCTCTTGTGAAAAAGCCTTTCGGTAGGGCCTGTCTGAAACTAAAGCATCGAAAACGTCTGCGAGGGAAAGTATCTGCGCTTCCAATGGTATTTCGTCACCTTTTATGCCATCGGGATATCCACTTCCATCGTACCACTCGTGATGGTATTTCACCCATAGAGAGGCCTCCTTTAAAGCCGGAACATCTCTTAAAATTTCATAGCCTTTTTGGGGATGTTCTTTTATTATGCTTAATTCTTCATCAGTTAACTTCCCTGGCTTATTTAAAACCTCTTCTTTTACTCCAATCTTTCCTATGTCATGTAAAAGGGCTGCAATCCTCACCATTTCAGTGTGAGACTCACTAAAACCAAATTCTCTACAAAGTAAAGCCGCAATTTTTTCTACATTTTTTGAATGACCCGCTGTATATTTATCCTTTGCATCAAGAGCCTTTACAAGCACATTTATTGTGTCGTAATAAGACTGCTTTGAATCCATGTAAAGCTTAAACATATAGCGTATCATAAAAAGGGGTATGAAGAGTAAAATGAGACTTATATACCCTATTCTTACAAAAGCTTCTGACATAACTATACCTAAAAAGGCAAGAAAAAGAAAGTTTGGAACTGCCCATTTAAAGTCCTTTGTGAGAATGTAGATGAAGGATTTATTCATCAAAAGAGACAATAATATTGCTATAATAGACGTATTTAAAATATAATATACAATTGCTGCCAATATTGCAGATAAAAGGTGTTGAGGATATATGTAATTACCTGGAATACCTCCAGTATATTCATATATTAAACCAGCAATGCCAACACTTAAAGCTAATTGAGAAATATTAAATAATGTTTTATAATAAGGAAAATTAAATATATGTCTTACTCTACCATCCATATATTTTCCAATTTGAAAACCAATACCTATAGCAGCAATCAAAGCACCTTCATATGGGCCAAAAATAAGTACAGCCATTAAATCAACTGCAAATGCAACAGATACTGTAATTTCTTTTGTTACATATATTGGCATTGATTCAGCTAAAATAGCAAATAACCCAAATAAAATTATATCTATAATTCTATTTATAGGTGTGTTTAGTATAGAATAAATAATAAAAGACAAACCCAATACTGTTATTGTAGAAATATATATTTTTACTCTTTTGTTAAGCATAATAAACCTCCTATTTTTACTTTAAAAAATACACCTCAAACCGCTTAACCCCATGCATAATTTGCACCTCCTGCTAATGCAAGTGCCATTAAAGCCAGCAACATCTTTATAAGTGTCGTTTTGTTCATCCTGAAACCCTCCTTTGCTGTTAAACTTTCTGCCCTTAGGCTTCAGGTAACGCTACGCTAAGCAACTTTTAAGCGGTTTGGGTGTTAAAAAACTAACGGGACGTAATTGACATTACACGCCTGTTGACGGCGTCTAATGTGGCTTTTACCACAGCTTCCCCTTCATCTTTTTTTATAAGACAAGACCCGGTAAGGAGTTCCTCCTGGTTATTTGTCACATGAGTAACCCCTACAACTATTATCCTGTTTTTTGCTATATTAAATATATCGACATCTTCCAATAAAAATAAATGGTTTTTGGGAATCAACTTAGAAATAGAGTCCAGTGTAGCATTGGCAATTATTTTATATTTATTGCTTGCAGTATTAGGTCCTTCAGCATATCCTTCAAAAACCTCATCGCCTCTTGTGAGGATAACTCTTGCTTCACTGGTAAGTCCATTATTTATAAATGAATAGCTTGAAAAAACAAGCCTCTGTTCTCCTTGGAGATTTTCTCCAGTATCAATTTGCGCTACACTGACAATCTTGTGATTTATATCAATTCCAAACTGCGCCATTATGACAGATTGCACATCTCTTGCAATCTGCTTTGCATTCCTTGTACTGTCAGCCAACACGTGAATTTCTGTTATCTCACCATTCTCTACAACTACCCTACTGGATAGTACTCCTTGAATTTTATTTATATACTCTTCCATCGAATTTACTGTATCTTTTGTTATTTCACCCATTATCTTCACACCCTATTAAAATTTGTCCACACTAAAAATATATTCTATACAAAATTTAAAATTCCTTCTTTTTAGACAAAAAAATTGGGGATAGAGCCTATCCCCAATTTTTTAGCTTCTTATGTAGTTTTATTCTATTGGCTCTATTAAGCCATATTTCCCATCTTTTCTTTTGTATACGACATTTATAGTGTCAGTGTCGGCATTTGTAAATACAAAGAAGTTATGTCCCAAAAGGTTCATCTGAAGAATTGCTTCCTCAGGTGACATAGGCTTTATGGGGAACCTCTTTGTCTTAACTATTTCAAAGGAACCCTCTTCCTCTTCTCCCTTAGCTTCTTCATAAACAAGTGGAATTTCAAACCTTATTGACTCATTAGCACCAAATCTATTTTTAAGCTTTGCCTTGTGTTTAAGTATTTGTTTTTCTATTTTGTCTACAACCCTATCAATTGACACATACATGTCATCGCTGACTTCTTCAGCTCTAAATATAATACCCTTAAAAGGTATCGTGATTTCCGCAATGTGATTGTTTTTCTGTACACTTAAAACAGTCCTCACTTCAGTATCTTCTGGAAAGTATTTGCTTAACTTGCTCACATTTTTTATAACCGCATCCCTTAGTCCATCCGTAACTGTCATGCCATTTTTACCGCTTACTGTGATATTCATAGTATCAAACCCCTCTCATTATCCTTCTATTTAATATAATTCTACATAAAAAACAATATTCCTGCAATATGTGGAAACAAAAAACACTCCTTTTGGAGTGCCTTTACAAAATCTTACTTATAAATTCTTTTGTCCTTTCATTTTTTGTATTGTAGAAAATATCTTCTGGAGTCCCTTCTTCAATTATCATTCCATCGTCCATAAAAATGACTCTATCTCCTACTTCCCTCGCAAACCCCATCTCATGGGTGACAACTACCATAGTCATCCCTTCATTTGCCAGGCCTTTCATGACGTTTAAAACTTCTTTTACCATTTCAGGGTCAAGGGCTGATGTGGGCTCATCAAAAAGCATAATATCTGGCTGCATAGCTAATGCCCTTGCGATTGCAAGTCTCTGCTTTTGACCGCCTGATAGCTTAATAGGGTACTCGTCCTTTTTGTCTAAAAGACCTACTTTTTCAAGTAAGCCCAAAGCTATATCTTCAGCAGTTTTTTTGTCCATCTTCTTCACTTTAATAGGAGCTAACGTTACATTTTCAAGAGCCGTCAAGTGAGGAAATAAATTAAAGTGCTGAAAAACCATCCCTACTTTTTGCCTTATCTTATTGATGTTTACTTTTTTGTCGTTTATTTTGATCCCTTCAATATAGATTTCTCCTTTAGTAGGCACCTCTAAAAGGTTTATACACCTTAAAAGGGTACTTTTCCCTGAACCGCTTGGTCCTATTATTACAACAACTTCTCCTTTATTTACATTTAAACTTACACCTTTTAATACTTCTAAATCCCCAAAGGTTTTATACACCTCATTAACGCGTATCACCAGCCCTAAGCCTCCTTTCAAAGATTCCAAGGAGTCTTGAAAAGATGAAGGTCATTATAAAATATATAGCTGCAATGATGATGTAAGGCTCGAAATACTTATAAGTAATGCTTTGTATAATATCTGCTTGCCTTGTAAGGTCTGCAAAACCTATTACTGATATAATAGCTGATTCTTTGAGCATCACGATAAATTCATTTCCCAAAGCAGGAAGGATATTTTTTATTGCCTGAGGAATTATAACGTACCTCATCGCCATAGCATGAGTCATGCCAAGAGAGCGAGCTGCTTCGTTTTGACCAGGGTCTACCGCTTGTATACCTGCCCTTATAATCTCTGCAACATAGGCAGCGCTATTTATGGCAAGAGCAGAAACGCCTGCTGTAAAAGCGGGTATATCTATTCCAAATTGCATAAGGCCATTGTATATCAATAAAAGTTGTACCAAAAGAGGAGTACCTCTTATAATTTCAACATAGCTTGCGCCTATAAAGCTTATAGGTTTTATAGAAGACATTTTAATAAGAGCAACAATCAGACCTAATATAACTCCTATAGTCACTGCTAAAAAGGTGAGTTTTAAAGTCATAAGAAGGCCACTTACAAATAAATGACTGTATTTTACCATGCTCAAAAAATCTACACTCATAAAAATCTTCCTTTCTGCAAAATTTTAGTGGAGAACTATTTTGAAAATTCTCCACTAAATTTCATCATTACTTAAACCATTTATCTACAAGTTTGTCATATTCGCCACTTGTTTTTAACTCTTTTATCACTTCGTTTATTATATTCACTAATTCTTTATTTCCTTTAGCCACTGCAACAGCCATACCACCTTCCTCGGTGTTGATTTCTTTCATGGAAAGTATCTTCATGTCTTTGTATTCTTTTAAATATGCATTTGCCACAGTATCCTCCAATACTATTGCATCACATCTGCCATTTTTTAAATCCATGAAGGCGTCTCCAACACGATTTAGCTGCTTCAAATTTACATCTGGTATTTTTTTAGCAGCTTCTTCAGAAGTGGTACCTATTTGTACCGCCACAGTTTTACCTTTTAAGTCATCAAACTTCAAAATCGGACTATCATTTTTTACAACCACAACTTGTTGGCTGTTGTAATAAAGGTCTGAAAAGTCAACATTTTCGGCTCTATCCGGGGTTGGAGTCATACCAGCAACTATCATATCTATACGCCCTGCTTGAAGAGCTGGAATCAACCCTTTAAAGTCCATGTCTTTTATCTCTAGCTTTACACCTAATTTTTTCGCAATGGCATTTGCTATATCAATGTCAAAACCTACTATTGTATCTTTATTTCCTTCTACCTTATGAAACTCAAAAGGTGGAAAATCTGCACTTGTACCCATTACGATAACGCCTTTTTGTTTGATTTTGTCCAAAGTATTAGCAGGCTCGTTACCACAAGCTGATAAAAATAAGCTCAAAACAATGGTCATTGTTAAAAGAAGCAATAATGGTTTTTTATTCATTTTCCTTCTCCTCTCCTGTTTGTAAAATTTTTGTAAATTTATAAAAAGTGTCAATTATAAATGACTGGGATATATAGTTTCTCGACATTTTGCTTTCATAATTATAATATCATATGAATAAAATTTCAATAATTTTTTTGTTTAAAGGATAAAGGAAATTTTTATAGAAAGTATAAAAATATGTTGTGAAATAAAAACCTGTGGATAATGGGGATAAGTCTGTTAATAACTTTTAAATTCGGTTTTAACAATGTGGAAAAAGTTTTGAAATGTAAAAAAGACACCAAAATGGTGTCTTTTTTATAATCCTCTTTACTTTTCTTGCGAAAAAGTAAGGGGATTATCTACTCATGCCAAAAGCTTTCTTGTCTCTTCTGGCACCATATTGATGGTTTCTTCTTTTCTTTGCTTCTCTGCACTCTTTGCATCTTACAGGCTCATTTTGGAAGCCCTTTTCTGCATAAAACTGTTGTTCTCCCGCTGTCCACACAAACTCCTTTCCACAATCTTTGCACACTAACACTTTGTCTTGATACATAACTAATAATCCCCTCACTTTGAAATTTTGGTTCAATATAATCTTTCGATTATATTATAGGTGTATTATATCACCTTCGACCTTAAATAGCAATAAAATTTTTGCGATATCAAAATACAAATTCCGACATATTATTGTAAAATTTATACCAAGTTACTGCTTCTACCCAAGAAATATCTTCTGCAACAGAGGAACAAAAAACTGCAATAGAAGAAATATCAAAATCCGCACAAGATTCGAGCAATATTGCAAATACATTGATGAGTACAATAAATAAATTTAAAATTTAAAGAAGCGGCGATTTGCCGCTTCTCAGTTTATTGACAAAGTTAAAAAATTTTAAAGGAGATATTTTGCATCGTCGCTCCGATGTTCCAAAGCGACAAAACTAAAGCTCGACCTTCGGGCTCCGGCAGGGTACCGGGCACAATCGGCATCCATGCCTTAAGGTGCCCGCCTTCGCCATCCATGGCTTCGGCCCTGACTCCACCCTCGGTCTTGCTAAGTTTTGTTACCGCTTTGTAACAAGTCGCTCCTTATGCAAAATATCTCCTTTACGAAAGTTTGTCTACAGTCTGAGAAGCGGCGATTTGCCGCTTCTTTTAACGTTTTTTATCTAAAAAATAACTGTCAGGTGTATAGTATTTAAGATATTCTATGTACCCTTCTTTATTCTTTGACAATTCCTCTAATTTGTTCCCCGTTCTTTCAAAAACATCAGTTATCTCTTTGAGGTTTTTGTCATCTTTTTCTTTTATTTTTTCCAATAAGGCTTTTGCCTCTATGAATAAAGCTTTCAATTTACTTATTTCCCCTGTTATTTTATTTTCTAAAGCAAATATACTTTCCACTTTATTTTCTTTTTTGAAATTATTGTACAGAGGAATAAAATCGGTATCTAGTTCGTTAATCTCTTCAATAATCTGTTGCTTCGTAATAAGAAGATTTTTTAATTCTTCTAAATTGTTTGAAGCTATGGCAATACCTATTTTTTCAGTAACCTCACAAAGCTCTTTCAATTTCTGAATTTTATCCTGCACAAGTTGAGTAAGCTTTTCTACAGCATTATTCATCCCATCAACCTTTCGCATAGACTTTTTCTCTAACTTTATTAAGAGCTACACTCCAAGTATCCCTTAATTCTATTGCAAATCCTTTTACTTCTTCTAAAATTGTCACGTCTTTTTTTACGTTAGCATCAATTAATCTTCTTAGCATATAGTCATATAAACTGTACAAGTTTTTAGAAATATCATAATTCATATCCAAAGTAAGCATAAGCTCTGTAATAATGTCTTGTGCCCTTTGTATACTATTATTTGCTGCCATATAATCTTTTTTTTCTATCGTCCCTTTTGCTTCTTCTATAAACCTTATTATGCCATTGTAAAGCATCAGTACCAGCTCTTCAGGACTGGCTGTCAAAATCGCGTTTTCTTTGTACTGCTGATACGGATTTACCATCACCGCACCCCCTTTTATTTCATCATAACCCCAATTTGTTGGCTCAACCACGCACTTTGAGAATTCATTTGTCCTACATACATTTCTAGCTGCGTAAATTGCGCGTAATACCTCTTTTCAAGGTCGTTTAAATATCTTTGCATTTGAGCAATCCTATCATCTATTTCTCTTATCCTGTTTCCTATAAAGCTTGTATCGTAAAGCTGAGTGGTACTCCCTGCTTTTCTTGTTATGGCATCTATGCCTTGTTTTAAAGTATCATATAAATTTTGTGCAATGCCTGAAGTTTTCAAAGTAGTATTTCCATTAGAATCTGTCTCATAAACACCAGCAAATATCTTCATTACTTTGTCCAGATCATTTGCAATAGCATCTTTTAACTTCGTTTCGTCGATATAAAGTTTTCCACCTTCATACCATTGTCCTGTAGTAATGCCAATTGAACTTAAAGAACCTACACCGGATACTGTCGATGAAACAACATTTCTCATGGAGTAATATACTCGCATTAAAGTTTCGTCATTGTTTAAATTCCCTGACCTTGCCTTTTCTTCCCATAGTTTTATATCACTGTCTTTCATAGCTTGTTTTTGTTCAGAAGTCAAAGGTGGATAATCGTAATACCTTTTTTCTGTAAGCTTTGCATTAATCTTTGTAATTATATCATTGTAACTGTCAACAAAGCTTTTTATTGTGTTATATATTTTGTCAACATCTGTTAAAACAGTAAGGGTTGTTGTGCTATTACTTGTTCCTGTAAGGGTAATATTTATTCCTGCTACTGTGACATTGTTAGTTGAACTTGTCATTTGAACACCGTTAAAAGTAAATAGTGCATCTTGGCCTGTTATACCTCCAGTGTCCAAAACTTTTGAATCTAACTTTAACGTAGTTGTTAAAAAATTTTGAGCAGTTGGATCTGTAGTACCACTGAAATCAATCTTTGAATTTGTTCCAGTAAAATTTGATACCAAAAATAGCCTATCTAAGCCTGGGTCATATGTAGCACTTACACCTGTCTCATTAGTTTTGGCATTTATTGCAGCAACTACGTCTTTTATTGTCGCACCATTTTTTATTATTATTTCTTTGTCATTTCCATCTAATCCTTTTAAATAAAGAGTTATATCGCTTCCCGTATTATTAAGTGCATTATACGTATATGTTCCATCAGAATTTTTAGTTGCAGCACCAATTTTATCTGTACTTGCAGTTGTAGCGGCTTGAGCCAATTGCGATACTGATATGGTATACGATCCATTCACCGCATTTGCCCCTGCTGTAGCGGTAGCAACTGAAGGATTTGACGATGTAACAGTTTTTGCCATAAAAGTTCCCTGCAATTTGAGCTTAAAAACATTGTCATTTCGGAGTGACATAAGCTGACTGTTTATATCCCTTAAATCCTCTTGTTGCCATTGATACCATTGCTTTTGTTGTTCTAATCTATCAAGAGGAATACTGGCAGCTCTTATTAACTGTTGTACAATAGAATCAGTATCGAGTCCTGTCGCAAGACCACTTATTCTTAATAAATTGCTCATATTGTAGCTATTCATACTTATTGGATCCATCTTAATACCCCCAACTATATTTTTCTATCCACAAAAAGTCCAGCTATTTTCCATAATCCTGCCACAAGGTCAAGTATTTTTTCAGGAGGAATCTCGTCAATAACTTCATTCGTATCGCTATCAACAATTTTGACCATTATTGTATTTGTAGGCTTGTGTACAGAAAATTCAAAATATGTATGATCGTTAATGCTTATTTTTCTATTTTCTTTATTAAGTGCACTGTTAAGTTTGTCATCATCCACAGGTTTACTAAGTATATCTTTTACTACTTTTATTTCCTCTAATAGCCCACTATCCTTTCTAAACTGCGAATTCACATGTCCTGTTCTCGCAGTATTAATCCCCTGCAACATTGCCATTACTACCTCCTAGAATAAAAATTTATTATTTGTAACAACTTTCCTTGTTTGCTATTATAAATATCGACATATATTTTAAAAAGTTTAAATTTTTTTATGTAAACGCAAAAAGAAAAACAAGTAAAACAGCACTTTATTTTACCTGTTTTACTTGTTTTTCTTTTTGCATATACATCACAATTAATTCGTCTAATTCACGGCTTAACTCCAAAGATTTAGGAAGTTCTAAATTAGATTCATTTAATTTCTTTTTTAGAAACTTTATCCTTTCAGCAATATCATTTTCTTCATAATAATGCTCTTTTATCACTTTCTCCATATAAGCCGCATCCTCCTACAACATTTATGTTTTTATTATATCATGTAGAAATTAAAAATTCATTAGAAAATTATAACATGTATCAATGGCAAAAAAAGAGAATATATTTACTTATAGATTTAAATTTTAGGAGGATTTTTATGTGTGGAATAACAGGATGGGTTAACTTCGATATGGACTTGTCACTTCAAAATGAAGTAATCGAAAAAATGACAAATACCCTTAAAGAAAGAGGACCTGACGGTTCTGGAATATGGTTGTCAAAACATTGTGCTTTAGGCCATCGTCGATTAATTGTAATAGATCCACAAGGCGGAAGTCAACCAATGATAAAAAAATACGGTGAAAAAAATTTTGTCATTATCCATAATGGAGAACTCTACAATATGGATGAATTAAAAAACGAACTCATATCCTTGGGATATATTTTTAAAACCCGTTCAGATACTGAAATTATCTTGACATCTTATATAGAATGGGGTCCTTTATGTGTTAAAAAATTTAATGGAATATTTGCTTTTGCAATATGGGATGAAGTGCAAAACAGGCTTTTTATTGCCAGGGACCATCTCGGAATAAAGCCATTATTTTATACCATTAAAAATGGGTCTTTGATATTTGGCTCAGAAATCAAAGCAATATTAGCGCATCCTCATGTAAAACCAGAGATAGACTCTCAAGGTCTTGCAGAAATATTTGTAATGGGACCTTCAAGAACTCCCGGATGCGGTGTCTTTAAAGACATTAAAGAATTAAAAGCCGGGCATTATCTCATATTTACCAAAAATGGAGTAAACATAAACAAATACTGGTCATTACAAAGTATTCCCCATGAAGATAGCCTTGAGAAAACGGCGGAAAAAATAAGGTATCTCCTTAAAGACTCATCAGTAAGACAACTTGTTTCAGACGTACCTTTATGTTCATTGCTATCAGGTGGACTTGATTCAACTGCTGTATCTGCCTTTGCAAATGAAGAATTAAAACAAAAAGGTCAAAAACTTATAACATATTCTGTAGATTATGTGGGTAATGATAAATATTTTACGCCAAACAAGTTTCAGCCAAACTCTGATGCAGATTGGGTAAAATTTGTCGCAAAGAAACTTGACACAAACCATAACTATGTATTTATAGATAATGAAGAACTTGCATATGCTCTAAAACCAGCCTTGTACGCTCGAGACCTGCCTGGTATGGCAGATATAGATTCATCTTTATATCTATTTTTAAAAGAAGTAAAAAAAGGAGCCACAGTCGCTCTATCAGGAGAAGGTGCTGATGAAGTTTTTGGAGGTTATCCCTGGTTTAGAAACAAAGAAGCAATTGAGGCTAATACCTTCCCATGGATAAGAATGATCAATGAACGCATGAAATTACTTTTGCCAGAAGTTGTAAAATACATAAGACCTATAGAGTATTTAAATGATAGATATAACGAGGCTTTAAATGAAGTGCCAAAGCTCACTGGAGAAGACCCCAAAAATACCAGAATGAGGGAAATGTTTTACCTTAACCTAACAAGATTTATGCCCATGCTTCTTGACAGAATGGATAGAATGAGTATGGCAGTAGGTTTTGAAGCAAGAGTACCTTATTTAGACTACAGGCTTGTAGAATATGTATGGAATATACCGTGGGAAATGAAAAATTTAAATAACAGAGAAAAGGGAATATTGCGATATGCTCTAAAAGGTTACATCCCAAATGAAGTAATTGAAAGAAAAAAGAGTCCCTACCCTAAAACACACAATCCAGTATTTAAAAACATCGTTAAAAAATGGCTAAAACAAATAGTTGATGACAGTACATCGCCTTTATTACAACTTGTAGATAAAAAAGCGATAATAACACTTATAGAAACAGATGCAAAAGCCTATGACCCTGCTTGGTTTTCTCAGCTTATGGGCTCCGCCCAACTCTTCGCTTACCTCGTACAAATAAATATGTGGCTAAAAGATTATAAAATTTCTATAGTGTAATAAAATAAAGATACGTTAAATGGCGGGAAATCCCCGCCATTTAGTATAATCCCGTGCTATATTTTATTTTGTTTAAATTTTCATCTTTTTTAGGCTTTCTAAATATAAATAAATGTTCATGCATAATCATATAAAAATTATATTTTTCAACTTGTTTTTCCCAATAAGGTGTAGACTTACAATTATGTTGAACTTTTATAATGTCCTCCTTTAATACAAAGCCATTCTTAAGGAAAAGTCTCATTACATAATATGAAAGAGGTATATAATGCCCGCTTTTTCTTGTATCTCCTATTAAAATAGCACAATATCTGTCTTCTTTCAAAACTCTATAAAGTTCGAGTCTGTGTCAAGATTTTGTAGGAAAAAAATTTTTATAACTGACCTCACCGTTA
>NZ_JAFCAC010000002.1:0-15985 GCF_018588165.1 Thermoanaerobacter sp. CM-CNRG TB177 | reverse complement strand
TATGGTTTCTATTCTTTTATCTGTTGCATTTAATTATACAACTAACCAAAAATTTCTTGAATAGGTATAGACATATTTACCACTTGGAGAATAATTGCAAAAACATTGAAGAAGAAAATACAATAAAAAGAGTAGAGGCTGCCTCCCTTCTGTCTGGTATAATTAAAATGTGTGAAATCCTTTTTAAATGTCTCAAAAACAGCAAAAATATAAAAAGCGGCTTGAGCAGCCAATGCCTCTTTTTCATCTAATAAAGCTCTATATACACCCTCTTGCCGCATTTTTTCAGGATTTGGGCCAGTTCCTCTACTATCTTGAGCTTGTCGCTTACGCCTTCCGGCAGGTATGCATTCCGGTGGGCAGGATTAACCGCTCGCCCCACCAGAAATCGGATATGAGTGGAGCGATTGACAAGCAGGTCTGCCAATATTGAAGCTCCGTCCTTCTTTTCCCTCATATCGTCCAAAAAGTGGGGAGAAAAGGAATATATGTTTACAAAATTTCTCAGTATCTCGACACACCTACTTAAAGTTATCAAACCTTCAGTTACGAGGTCTATTCCCTCTATACTACCGACGGGAGGTATCGCCGGGTCGGCATAGTCCCTATTTGTGACTACTTTCCTTCCAGTTTCCCTAGAAACAATATTTGCAGTAGTACCTCCGCAGACCACTTTTTTGCCTTCGCTGTCGATAAGTTTTTTCACAACTTCTGCATCCTTTGACCTATCTTCAGGAGGGCCAACTAGTACCGTGATTAGCTCCGACTTTCTCAAACCTACTCCCAAGACCGTGGTATCATCCCCCGGATTACTGGAATAAAGGTGGCTACACGTTTTGATCAGCTGGTCCACCATTTCCGACACGAAGCATCCACTTCTGTCAAGCCTCTGCAGGTATTCGGCCACATTAGGCCACTGCCATCCCAGGTTCAAGATACCCCCTGCTCCTGCGTGAATAACTCCGTCGCTTACCAGGAATATTTTATCCCCCGGGAAGGCTTCAAACCGGTACTCCAGAATCTTCCTGTCTTCCACCCTCAGTTCCCTGTAAGGTAGCTTAAGAACCTTTCCGTCCCGGATGTAAATCACAGGTGGATTATCAAATTCAAAAAGCCTTCCTTTTCCATCATCGTTAATCTCGAGAATGGAAAAGGTGGAGTAAGCAAGCTGCCGGACTCGGCACACAGGAAGAGTATTAATCAGGGTCCTGACCACTTCTTCTATGGAAGCCCTGTTTTTTATCATAGTAGAAGCAATCCTTACGGTAAGAGTGGAAAGTATACTAGCCTTTACCCCGCTCCCCAGGCCATCGGCCATTACGGCAATTATGCCGTCTTCGGATTGCACAACCTCAACGCTGTCCCCACACAGCTCTTCTCCTTTTTTGGTAAGGCTTTTGGTGAACACTTCAGCAAAGACCTTCATTTTCTTCCCTTCCTTTAACCAGTTCTATAAGCTTAAGGAGCAGCATCTTGCTCTCCGCCGTCGTCTCTCCCAGCAGTCCTGCTATTTCCTGGGCCACGCGCATCTGCCTGTTTATTACTTCCTGGGCCTTCTCCAGGGTCTCCTCCCTAACCCTTTCCAGTTCCATCCTCTGCTTTTCCTGTTCGGTAATATCCTGAATAATCGCCAGTACCATGTCCTCTTCCTCGATATAGCATATAGTCTGGAGGGTAGTTAAAGAATTCCGGGGATAGTTCACCTTTTTATCCTGCAGGTTAGTTTTATTGGCCAGTACCCAGGCAAAATCCCTGTCGTCGATGACAGTCGAAAGGGGCTTCCCCTGGACCTGTTCTTTTTCAACATCGAACATTCTTTCCGCCGCTCTGTTTATTTCCTTTATATTCAAATTACTGTCTACCAAAATGATACCGTTCAGGGTGTGGTCTATGATCAGGTTGGCTAGAGATTCGGCCCTGGACCTCATGTAAGGGATGCACATGTCCGGCTCCGCCATTCCATGGTAGACGGCCTCGGCTTTTTTGCGGCAGGAAGGATACCCGCATGCCCCGCAGTTCAGTTCTTTTTCTGGAGTCGTCTTGCCTATTGAAGCCAGTATTTCTCTTATCTCTGATTCGGTTGGCCTAGGCGCTTTAAAGGCCTTCGGCTCGAAAGACCTACTGAGGTCAATACCCGCCGCAGAGGCCTTTATATTCTCATATCCCTGCTGCTGTTGATTATTTTCTATAAATGAAAGCAACCTTTCCCTTCTTTCATAAAGGGAACTATCAGGCAGCATCGAGGGCCCATTGATACAGCCACCCCTACAGGCCATCATCTCAAATATGCGACCATTTACGTTTCCCATATCCAGGGCATCTAAAAGTTCCATACAGTTTTCTATACCGTCCACGACTACGACCTCTCGAGACAAAAGGTCACCCTCCATTGAAGAAGTCTTTAAAAGCCCCCCTGGCAAGGGATAACTCCTGGCAATAAGAGGTTCTAATACATTTTCTCGCTCTCCTAAGTCTACTCCAGCTACCTCGGAGGCTTTCTCATCTACCCAATCGGCCAACTCTTGAAAAGTTAGTACTGCATCTACATTCCCTAAAACACTCCTATCTAGGGCTTCAGCTTTTTTGGCAATGCAGGGACCTATAAAAACAACTTTAATGTCCAACCCATATCTTTGCTTCAATGACCTTGCATGAGCAACCATCGGGGAAACCACCGGAGCTAGATTCCTTATAAGTCCTGGATAGTATTTCTCTACCAGATTTTTTACAACCGGGCAAGCCGTGGTTATGATGGAACCCTTATGCCCCTTTTTGATCAAATGCTGGTACTCCATAGATACCATTTCAGCTCCCACCGCTGTTTCCTCAGCTCCATAAAACCCTAGGGCCTTCAGTATGGAAAACATCTCCTGAGGAGAAGTTACGTCAAAGACAGCAGGGTAAGAAGGAGCTATGGAGGCTATAACCTTTTCACCGGCATTTATGAATTCTTTTACTGCATGTAAGTCGTTCCGTACCTTCTTTGCATTCTGGGGGCATTCGATGACACACCTTCCACAGTATATACATAAGCTATCCACAACTTCCGCCTGACCGCCAACTACTTTTATAGCTTTGACAGGACAATGCCTAACGCACCGGTAGCAATTTTTGCAGTTTGCCTTAGATACACTGATTACATCCAAAATTATTCCTCCTCCCATTTACTATTTTTTATAGCTTCTAAATCCTCGCCACCTCCTGCGCGTCATAGAAGTGAAATATTTATCGGCAACCTTAAGGAACTTTCCATAAAACCGTTATCTTAACCATCGGAAACTCCGGGATATTAAAGTTAAGCAATGAGCTATTTCTTTTCTTCTTTCATATCAGTGTTTTTTATTATGCTACTATTTATCTCCACTGGTAAGCTTAAAATATGGGTATAGTATACACTTTGCCTCTAAGATGTTAATTTTATAACAATTTCACTTTTGGTATAACACAATTCCTTACTTATGTCTATGTTAAAAGCTTACTAGCAATTTACCTTTATTGAATTGGCACATATCCAATATAAAATCTTTATGTTTTTTGCAATAATTAATACATAAAGATGATAACCCCACTTTTCGTATTTACTAAAAGTGGGGTTTTTTTTAATTGTTGAACTTTTTTGCTCTTTGTATCAGAATAGCCTTTGGATTAAGAGATTGGGTTAAGAGATTCTTCATAAATCTTGGCAATAACAGCTTCAGTGGCTTCCACTGGTGCAATAGAAAGCAATCCGTCGAGAGAAGGTGTTGTTTTAGCAAGCTTCACCAGAGTCGGGACATCCTCTTTTGTGAATCCAAAGTCCGAAAGTTTCTGCGTGCATCCTACATTAAAGAGCCATTCTTCAACCTTTTTAGCTACATATTCTGCTTCAGCAGGCAAACCTTTTAGTCCAGGCACGATAGGGCTGTATATGTCAGCTAACACCTCTGCAACAGCAGGATAAATAGTTTTTACCACTGCAGGCAGTATAGCACCAAGCCCAAGGCCGTGAGCAATCTCAGGTTTTACTGCGCTTAGTGGGTGCTCCAGTGCATGAGTAAGGTGCAAGAGACCATTGTCAAAAGAAATACCAGCTATAGCAGAAGCATAAAGCAAATAGTATCTAGCCACAAGGTTTTCAGGGTCATTTACAGCAACAGGGAGGTAACGAACTATCAACCTTACTGCCTCTTTCGCCAATAGAATGCTGTAAGGTGACGTCACAAGAGTGGTGGCAGCTTCAGTAACGTGATTTAAAGCATCTATAGTAACAGCTATTGTCTGTTTTTTATCAAGCTTTATCATGAGAGCAGGATCATCTATAGCATACATAGGATAGAGGCACTCATAAGCTATTGCAGGCTTATAATTTTTTTCTGGAATTGTAGCTACTGCAAATCGGTCTACCTCCGTACCAGTACCATGAGTAAGATTTATAGCTATAATAGGAGCAGCTTTTTCAGGCGTGAATTTCAGCTCATAAAGTTCTCTTGCATTTTTATCAGTATATTCTAACAGTACAGCCACACTTTTTGCAGTATCTATAGGGCTTCCACCACCAATGCCAATAACAGCCTTCGCCCCAGTTTCCCGGCCAAATTTGGCCGCTTCATCGATCATATCAACAGTAGGATTAGGTCCGACTTTGTCATAAAGTGAATATTTAAAGCCGAGTGTATTTAGAGCCGGTTCTATCACATCCCAAGCTCCACTAACTTTGTATGAATTCTTTCCGGTTACAAAAATGACATTATCGATACCCTTATGTTTTAAAGCTTTTAGAATGTCTTCTATCTTCTTTATACTACCTACTCCAAAATAAGTTGTATTCTTGCACCGAAGTTCAAAAATCTTGGTGGGATTTATTTTAGTTTCCCACATTTTAATTACCTCCTTGTAAAATTTGTATCAATTTAATTATAGCATTTTGTTAAAAAATAATCAATATTAAACTTTTGATTTATTTTTAGAGTCAAGAAAAAATTTCAATTGAAATTAGGAGCATTTTTTGCTTGACAAATACATACTGCAAATTGCGTATGATGTTTTCTAGATTTTGAAAAATAGACAACCCCTTTCTGTGATTTTGTTTTTTACAAATGCTATTTTATCACAAGAGTTTTCTCTAGTTCTTTTTTACTTAAAAAATCCTACGAAATTTTAAACTATGTCCGAATAAATTATTGATAAATTTTTAACTATGTGCTATTATATTATTGTAAAAAATTTAACAATCGCCGCGTAAGCTAGTTTTCACATTAATGACTTACCCAGTATTTTAGGAGGTGTTTTAATAATGAAAGGTTTTGCAATGCTCAGTATCGGTAAAGTCGGCTGGATTGAAAAAGAAAAGCCTACTCCAGGCCCATTTGATGCTATTGTAAGACCTCTAGCTGTGGCCCCTTGCACTTCGGACATTCATACCGTTTTTGAAGGCGCCATTGGCGAAAGACATAACATGATACTCGGTCACGAAGCTATAGGTGAAGTAGTTGAAGTAGGTAGTGAGGTAAAAGATTTTAAACCTGGTGATCACGTTGTTGTACCAGCTATCACCCCTGATTGGCGGACCTCTGAAGTACAAAGAGGATATCACCAGCACTCCGGTGGAATGCTGGCAGGCTGGAAATTTTCGAATGTAAAAGATGGTGTTTTTGGTGAATTTTTTCATGTGAATGATGCTGACATGAATTTAGCACATCTGCCTAAAGAAATTCCATTGGAAGCTGCAGCTATGATTCCCGATATGATGACCACTGGTTTTCACGGAGCCGAACTGGCAGATATAGAATTAGGTGCGACGGTAGCAGTTTTGGGTATTGGCCCAGTAGGCCTTATGGCAGTCGCTGGTGCCAAATTGCGTGGAGCCGGAAGAATTATTGCCGTAGGCAGTAGACCAGTTTGTGTAGATGCTGCAAGATACTATGGAGCTACTGATATTGTAAACTATAAAAATGGTCCTATCGAAAGTCAGATTATGAATTTAACTAAAGGCAAAGGTGTCGATGCTGCCATCATCGCTGGAGGAAATGCTGACATTATGGCTACAGCAGTTAAGATTGTTAAACCTGGTGGCACCATCGCTAATGTAAATTATTTTGGCGAAGGAGAGGTTTTGCCTGTTCCTCGTCTGGAATGGGGTTGCGGCATGGCTCATAAAACTATAAAAGGCGGGCTATGCCCCGGTGGACGTCTAAGAATGGAAAGACTGATTGACCTTGTTTTTTATAAGCGTGTCGATCCTTCTAAACTCGTCACTCATGTTTTCCAAGGATTTGATAATATTGAAAAAGCTCTAATGCTGATGAAAGATAAACCAAAAGACCTAATCAAACCTGTTGTAATATTAGCATAAAAATGGGGACTTAGTCCCCCATTTTTATGCTAATAAAGCTAAATATATCGGTTTTTATGTGGCACATCAGCTAGTAAATTTTTGGCAAAAAAATAACAAAAAATAGTTATTTTTGCAACATTTTTACGCCACTAACACTTGATAATATCATCGAAAGTGAATAAACAACTATTAAAAGAAGAAGGAGGATTATCATGTTCAAAATTTTAGAAAAAAGAGAATTGGCACCTTCCATCAAATTGTTTGTAATAGAAGCACCATTAGTGGCCAAAAAAGCAAAGCCAGGCCAATTTATTATACTAAGGATAAAAGAAGGAGGAGAAAGAATTCCTCTTACCATTGCAGATTATAATTCAGAAAGTGGCACTGTCACAATAGTATTCCAAGAAGTAGGTAAAACCACACGGGAATTAGGAACTCTAGAAGCTGGAGATTATATCCAGGACTTTGTTGGGCCTTTAGGTGTGCCGGTAGAGTTTCCTCATCACAAGAAAGTTTTAGGAATAGGCGGAGGCCTTGGTATTGCTCCACTTTATCCTAAACTCAAAATGCTTCATCAACAGGGGGTAGAAGTAGTTTCTATTATAGGTGCTAGGACAGCTGAATTGCTAATTTTGGAAGAAGAGATAAAAGCTGTTAGTGACAGGATGTATATCTGCACCGACGACGGCTCAAAAGGCCGCCATGGGTTTGTCACAGTAGTACTTAAAGAGCTTTTAGAACAAGGTGAAAAATTTGATGAGATTATTATCATAGGTCCACCAATTTTGATGAAAATAGGAAGCAAAATTACCAAGCCTTATGGCATACCCACTATGGTGAGCCTTAATCCCATAATGGTAGACGGCACAGGCATGTGTGGTGGATGTCGTGTCACCGTAGACGGAGAAATCAAATTTGCTTGCGTTGATGGTCCGGCTTTTGACGGCCATAAAGTAGATTTCGATGAACTAATAAAAAGATTGGCCACTTATAAAGAGGAAGAAAAAATTTCCCTCGAAAGGTTTAATAAAGCTCATGAATGCAAATTAATCAACAAAATAGAAGGAGTTGATAAAGATGCCGTTAAATAGAAGTAAAAAGAAAACACCCATGCCTACCCAAAAGCCTGACGTCCGCAGGCGTAATTTTAGCGAAGTAGCTTTGGGCTATTCGGAAGAGGAGGCAGTAAGTGAAGCCCAGAGGTGCCTTCAGTGTAAAAAACCAGGATGTGTTGAAGGGTGCCCCGTTCAGGTACAAATTCCCCAGTTTATAAAGCGTATTGCAGAAAGAGATTTTGAAGGAGCTATAAAGATTATAAAGGAAACCAACAGCTTGCCCGCCATATGTGGCAGAGTCTGTCCACAAGAAGAGCAATGCGAGAAAAACTGTGTTTTGGGCAAAGTAGGTGAACCTGTAGCAATAGGTCGCCTAGAACGATTTGCAGCAGACTGGGAAAGAGCCAAAGGCATCCGTCCCTCGGTAATTCCCAAAAAGCTTGGTAAAAAAGTGGCTATCATCGGTTCCGGGCCCGCCGGTCTCACCTGTGCAGGAGATTTAGCTAAACTCGGCTACGATGTAACGATCTTTGAAGCTCTTCACAAACCCGGCGGCGTATTGATCTACGGTATTCCTGAATTCAGACTACCGAAAATTATAGTGGAACAAGAAGTAGAATTTATACAACAGCTAGGCGTAGAAATTAAAACTAACATGGTTATGGGTAAAGTTTTAACGATAGACGACCTTTTTGAAATGGGGTATGAGGCTGTCTTTACCGGCACTGGAGCTGGTCTCCCGAAATTTATGGGCATACCTGGTGAAAACTACCTGGGCGTGTATTCAGCCAACGAGTTTCTAACCAGGATAAACCTCATGAAAGCCTATTCTTTTCCCAACACTGACACCCCCATAAAGGTAGGTAAAAAAGTAGCAGTAATAGGGGGTGGCAATGTAGCCATGGATGCAGCCAGGTCTGCAGTAAGAATGGGAGCTGAAGAGGTTCATATTGTGTATCGTCGTTCCGAGGAAGAAATGCCCGCAAGAAAAGAAGAAGTTGAGAACGCTAAAGAGGAAGGTATTATATTCGATTTGCTTACAAATCCAGCGAAAATAATAGGCAACGAAAATGGTTGGGTCAAAGGTATTGAGTGTATCCGCATGGAACTTGGAGAACCTGACGCTTCGGGTCGTCGCCGTCCAGTTCCTATAATGGGTTCTGAACTTGTTATGGATATCGATACGGTAGTAATCGCCATAGGTACTGGCCCTAATCCCCTCCTCACAAAGGCCACTGAAGGCTTAGAACTTACAAAACATGGTTATATCGCTGTAGATGAGGAGGGACGGACTTCCAGAGAAGGGGTATGGGCTGGAGGCGATATTGTAACAGGTTCAGCTACTGTGATTTTGGCCATGGGTGCCGGAAAAAAAGCAGCTCGTTCCATCCATGAATATCTACAAAACAAAAAATGGCGGTAAACATCCTTCGATAAACTAAAGAGACGATAGCAAGTCGGTACTGTGGAAGGAGATACATCCAGCTATCGTCTCTTTTATTTATGAATTTATCATTTTGACAGCTACCTCTTATTTTGCATCTTTTGAAAAAAAGAGCCGCCTTTAGGCTAGCTCATTGTTCATCTACTACTGTACATGCTCGTGTAAAAGCTCCATCAGCCCATTAATTTATTCACCTCACTTCAATTGAAATAACTTGTAGATCTCATGAACTTCATAAGTGTTTATTACGTCTTTTGCCTCCAACCAGCCTTTTCTAGCAATTCCTACCCCATACTTTACATCATTTAAGCCTTCTATGCTGTGGGCATCAGAACATATTGCAAGTTTTACTCCTTTTTCTTTTGCATGCTTTACATACCGCCAGTCTAAGTCAAGCCTATAAGGGTTTGCGTTTATCTCAATTATTTTGCCATAATGGGCTGCTGCTGCTATAACTTCATATATATCTATTTCATAACTGTCTCTCGCTAAAAGAAGCCTTCCTGTAACATGCCCTATTATAGTTGTAGATTTATCTTCTATAGCCTTTATCATTCTTTTTGTCATATCTTCTTTACTCATCCTGAAATGAGAATGGATGGATGCAATCACAAAATCGAATTGTTTTAATATTTCTTCTTCATAATCTAAAGAACCATCAGGCAGTATATCAGACTCTATTCCTTTAAATATAACTATATCGTTATATTTCTTATTTAACTCTTCTATTTCCTCCCATTGCCTTACTAAGTCTTCTTCTTTGAGTCCTCCTGCATAAAAAGCAGATCTGCTGTGGTCTGTGATGCCTATATACTTATACCCCAATTTTCTCGCCGTCTCTATCATTTCTATAAGTGTATTAGCCCCATCGCTGTAAGTCGTATGAACGTGAAATACTCCTTTTATATCTTTTTCTTCTATTAATTTCGGAAGCTCACCTTTTTCTGCCGCTTCTATTTCTCCCATGTTTTCTCTTAATTCTGGAGGAATATATAAAAGTCCTAATTTATCAAATATCTCTTCTTCGCTTTTACATTCTATAAGTTTATCTCCTTTAAAAAGGCCGTACTCGTTCATTTTTATACCCATTTGCTTCGCCCTATGTCTCATTGCAGTATTGTGCTCTCTACTGCCTGTAAAGTGGTGAAGTGCATAAGGGAATTCTCTTTCTGTCACAACTCTTAAATCTGCATTTATACCTAATTTTAAAGTGACACTGGTTTTTGTATCTCCCTTTGCTATAACTTCCTTTACCCCTGGATAGTTTACGAAGGCTTCCATAACTCTTGAGGAATCTGATGCTGCAGCTAAAATATCAATATCTTTTACTATCTCTTTTTTTCTCCTTAAACTTCCTGCAATTTCTATAATTGAGGCTGTCTTTGTATTTTCCAGGTATTCCTTCAATTTAACAGCTTCTACATAAGCTTCCGCATATAAATGTTGACCGCTAAATTGCTTCACAAACTGTATCCCCTCCCAAATTTTCTTTTGAGTCTTTTCCCCAAACCCCGGAAGGTCTACCAATCTATTCTCTATACAAGCGTATTCCAACTCTCTAATTGTGGTGATATTCAATTTTTCGTATATAATCTTTATCTTTTTAGGACCAAGTCCAGGAATTTTAAGCATTTCAACAAGCCCTTCAGGAATAGAGGCTTTTAAATCCTCATAATATTTCATTTTACCTGTTAAAACTAGCTCCGTAATCTTTTTATTAATTGCCTCCCCTATTCCCTTTATATCTTTTAATCTATCTTCTTTAACAAGGATTTCTATATCTTCATCTAATAATTCTATTGTCCTTGCAGCATTATAATAAGCTCTCGATTTAAAAGGATTTTCCCCTTTAAGCTCTAGCAATAAACCTATATCGTTTAAAATATTCGCAATCTTCTTTTTATCCATTTTATACTTCCCCTTTAGCACACAAAATCTTTAGTACATTATACCATAGAAAAAATAAAAAAGAGAGGCATCCGTAAAACCTCTCTCAGACTGTAAACAAACTTTCGTAAAGGAGATATTTTGCATAAAGAGCGACTTGTGACAAAGCCCTAACAAAACTTAGCGAGACCAAGGGTGAAGGCAGGGCCGGAGCCAAGGATGGCGGAGGCGGGCACTAAGACAAAGATGTCGAATGTGCCCGCTACCCTGCCGTAACCCGAAGGTCAAGCTTTAGTTTTGCCGATCTATAATTTAAATAAGCTGACATAAAATCTACTAGCAATCTTGCTCTATCTCTTGCCCATCTGTCTAGTTTTCTGGTATCATTATAGATACTCTATTAACTACTATCTCCATTAGTGCCAATAAAAGTGCTTGTTCACTTCCCTGGTAACGAGCAAAAAGATCAGTGCTAAATTTACCATTGTGGAGTCTTGAAACTGTTAAGGTGAGAGTTCCAACCCTGGTAACTAAATTCCTAGAATAATAACCATTATGATAATTCCGCATTCCTTCCGTCCTCTCATAAGGTTCAGCTTTAATTTGCTCAGTGGCCTGAGCCACTAGGATTTGATTAACTATAGGCTCTAATAATTTAGCTAACTTTTCATCTTTTGTTCCTTTTACAAAAAGATAATGCAAAATTTCAGAATCTATAGGGATATTGTATTGAGCCATTTCTCGTCCCGGAAAAATGATTTTTGGTTTGTTTCTATTTCTATTCTAACCAGAGGGTGGGGAATGGCTCAACCCCTTTTTACACAATTATATAGACTTAACTTAATTATCATTGCAGCATCCTATTTATTATCCCTATATTTCTTCCAGTTTATATATGTATTTATACTCAAAACAATAGTTAATATACCTAACAAAATGTTAGTTGCATTAAGAAGACTCACTATATCTCCTATACGATGATGCGTGAAAAAAACTTCAGAAGATACATTCCCGACTTCCGCACGAATGCCACTTAAAGCATTAAAAATTTGATTTAAAATTTCGGAATAATCCTTCATGCTACTACCTCCTTCTTAATTGTAGATAAAAACATTCCTAAATTCCTTTTCTTTTCTAACATTTTCGCTCCTTCCCTAATAATTCTAAAGATTACCGGTAGTTTCTTTTATATCCATGGTATCTTATTTCCAGCAACTTGTCAATTGACCAAAAGTATAAATTTTCACTAAAATAGCCTTTACTTTTGTACTTTAGTATAAAAACTGGGTTTTCCTCCTTTAAAATTTGTACTAAAGTACAATCTAACATTTTTTGTCCCTTATTTAGTAATGTAAAAACAATAAAAACTTATATTAAATCCAACTTTGTTGCCTTGTATATGCAGTCCTTCACATTCTTTGTTCCCAATAGTTTGAAAATTTTCCTTTTATGATACTTTATATTGCTTAGTGACATATTAATTGTTTTTGCAATTTCTTTATCTGTTTTCCCTTCTGCCGTAAGCTTGAGTATCTTTATATCCATTTCACCAAATTTGTTTTTTATCCTCTCTATCTCAAATAATCTGATAATTCCTTTCTATGTCTCTTGCTAGCAGAAATATCAATGCAGCAAAATCGTGACCAATATCATTCTCAGAAGAGATGTCAACTACCCCTATTAAATTACCATCTCTATTAAAGATAGGGCTGGCTAGACAGCTTAACTTTTTTAATTCTTCAATATAATGTTGTTCCTTTATAACAATTATCGCTTCTTCTCTCTTATCGCCAGTGATACTGCATTTGTACCTGCAATTTCTTCTTTTAATATCATATAATATTTTAATCCTAATGTGCTGTATTAAAAAGAGCAGGATTTCTCCTGCTCATGTTTTAATATATCCTTACTTGTCTAATCTATTGTCCAAAAAATGTTACAACAAGCTTCCAAATCTTTTTACAAATCTCGTTTTAACGTATTGCGCCAAAATCAAGTATGCAAGAAGCGTAGCTATTAAGAACAAGAAATACATTGCCGGTAGAGGCATCATTCCAATTTTTGCTCCAAAAGAAGTAAATGGCACAATTGTTCCTACTGTAACAGCTGCTGAGGTAAAAAGTAATAGCGGCCATGAAGCAATGCTTTGTATAAACGGAATTTTTTCAGTCCTAAGCATGTGAACTACCATTGTTTGTGTCCATAAGCTTTCTACAAACCAGCCTGTTTGGAAAAGCGAAATAAATAGGAGTTTAAGTGCTTCAGGGAGCAAGAAGTAAGAACCTCCTATGACTATTGGACCAATCAAGAAAAACATCAAAGCATAAGTTGTAATATCAAAAATTGAACTTATAGGTCCGAACCATATCATGAAGTTGCCTATATTTGCGGCATCCCATTTTCTTGGTTTTTGTATATATTCTCTATCCATTGTATCCCAAGGTACTGACGTCATAGATAAATCATAAGTTAAGTTAAGGAAAAGTAATTGGAGAGGCTGCATTGGCAAAAATGGTAAAAATGCGCTTGCCACCAAAACTGAAAATACATTTCCAAAATTAGAGCTTGATGTAACTGCAATGTATTTCATGATATTACCAAAAATTCTGCGTCCTTCCACAACTCCTTCTTCTAATACTGTAAGACTTTTTTCCAAAAGTATTATATCTGCAGATTCTTTAGCGATATCTACTGCAGAGTCAACTGAAATTCCAACGTCTGCTTCTCTTAAGGCAGGAGCATCATTAATTCCATCTCCCATATATCCAACAATGTGGCCTTTATTTTGTAAAGTCTTTATTATTTTCGATTTTTGCATAGGAGAAAGTTTTGCAAAAATTGTCGTTTTTTCCGCTACTTCTGCTAATTCTTCATCTGTCATATTCTCTATTTCATTTCCCAACAAAACATTCTCTACATTAATCCCCACTTCTTTACAGATCTTCTTTGTCACTATTTCATTGTCACCAGTGAGAATTTTTACATCTACGCCATGCTCTTTCAATGCTTTTATCGCATAAGGTGCAGATTCTTTTGGCGGATCGAGAAAACCTATATAACCCATGAGAACCATCTTACTTTCATCTGCTACACTGAAAACTCCCTCTGGTGGAACATCATTTTTTTGAGCTACGGCAAGCACCCTCATTCCATCTTCATTTAATCTTTTTACCATTTCTCTTACTTCTTGGCGTATTTCATCTGTCAAAGGAACTACTTCGCCTTTGTACTCAGCATATTCACAGATAGAAAGAACCTCTTCAACGGCGCCTTTAGTCACCAGCTGCCTTTTTCCACCTTCGCTCTCTAAAACTACGGACATTCTGCGCCTTACAAAATCAAAGGGTATCTCATCAACTTTTTTATATATTTTCTCCAATCCATTAAAACCCTTTTCAGCTCCATACTCTAAAATGGCTACATCCATTAAGTTTCTTAAGCCCGTTTGATAAAAACTGTTCAGATACGCATGCCTTAAAACTCTGTCATCTTCATTCCCATGTATGTCAAGATGTTTTTCTACAACTATTTTATTTAACGTCAAAGTACCAGTTTTATCAGTACAAAGTACATCCATTGCTCCAAAATTTTGTATAGCATCCAATCTCTTGACAATTGTTTTGCGCTTTGCCATTGTCACAGCACCTTTAGCAAGGTTGGTAGTGACTATCATTGGAAGCATTTCGGGAGTAAGTCCAACAGCTACAGCCAAGGCAAAAAGCAATGCATCCAACCAATTACCCTTTGTAAGACCATTTATAACAAAAACAATTGGAAACATCACTGTCATAAACTTGATGAGCACTTTACTTACATTGTTAATTCCTCTTTCAAAACTTGTCATCACTCTATGCCCTACAAGGGATTTTGCCATTGAACCAAAATAAGTACGGTCACCTGTTGAAAGAACTACAGCAATTGCAGAACCACTTACTACATTAGTACCCATAAAACATATATTTTCTAAATCTGAAAGGCTTAAATCCTTAGCTTTTCTTTTTTCTTCTTTTAAATCTGGATATTTCTCCACAGGTTCGGATTCTCCCGTCAAAGTTGCTTGGTTTATAAACAAGTCTTTAGAAGTAATAACCCTAACATCCGCAGGTACCATGTCACCTGCTGCCAAATGTATTATGTCACCCGGCACTATTTCCTCTATTTTTATCTCTTTCTCACCTGTATCTTTCCGAATAACTGCAGCTGTTGTATAGACAAGAGCTTTTAGTTTTTCAGCTTCCACATTAGAACGGTACTCTTGAACAAAACGAAGTAGTCCACTAACCGTTACCATTATAGAAATAATAATTATCGTGCTCCAATCTCTGTCTTGAGGTGCAGTAAAAAGTACATCTGTTATATATGATACAATTGCTAAAAATACCAATATACCTATAAAGGGATTTATAAAAGCTTTAATCAATTGAATATACCATGGAGCCGGTTTTTCATGGGCTACCTCATTTAACCCATACATTTCAAGCCTGTCTTGCGCTTCCTCAGAAGTCAGTCCTTCTCTATTTGTACCTAATTGTGCTAAAATTTCATCAACATCTTTTCTAGCAAACTCAATTAATTGTGTGAGTATCGAATCTGTGAAATCATTTTTCTTTGCAATTTTTATCATTTTCATACACCTCCAAAACACAATAATAGGCTAAGGCTGCTGAATCTACTGCAACCTTCCAGTTACAGTATTTGTTTTTTTGTAAAAAACTTTCGCATTTAGACGATGGAATTAAATGGTGTTAGTCTGAGAATTGTTTTGGAGGTATATGTAATAGGACATCAAAAGAAGGGATAAATGGGCAATCTTAAAAAGAACAAAATTTATAGAAAGGCCCATGTGAGAAGAATGGACGTGGCCTTATCTGCCCATCCTTCTTCAATGTCACATTACATATACCTTTGTGGCTTTTACTACTACCTCCACCGTCCATTCTTCTCACCTCCGTTTTTTGCAAATTAAAAAACCTCTCAACGAATAAAGAGGTTTTTTAGACATTTCAATTCGTTGAGCTTTGGCACTATACAGCTTTGGAGCATCCTCCAGCTGCGTTAAGTAAAACCTTAATTCGGTAATACTTGTTAACCCGTTAGCATCTCTCGATGTTTCCGGGCAGCAGCGTGTATCTGTATAGGAGCCTCACCTAACGATTATATTTGCTTGTGTCCTTTTCCATTATATTCTTCTATTTATAATATGTCAATCTTTTTTGAAAAATTTTTTACAAAAGGTTAGTTGTATAATTAAATGCAACAGATAAAAGAATAGAAACCATAGTGAAA
>NZ_JAFCAC010000001.1:0-1129 GCF_018588165.1 Thermoanaerobacter sp. CM-CNRG TB177 | reverse complement strand
TTGTATTCCTGTTGATTGATTTGTGGATTGATTAACTTTTTTGTTTATTTCATCAATTATCTTTAAATAGCCTTAAATATACTAATTTGACCTAATAGATTTTTCATTTTTGGTATCCCTCCTACAAACAGAAGGATACCAAATTTATGTACAAATTTGCACATTTTTATTTTCCACTTTTCGTACATTCTTATTTTATCATTTACAGCTATTACTCCTAAATTCTTTTATCTTTTATGTGGGATTTCCTCCCTTATTTGTCGAATTATTATATATACTTATAAAGAGGAAATCCTAACATGTATAAGCTTCAATTACTCTTAAATATAGCTGAACTCTTTACTTCTCAGTCTAAAATTGATTTCTATTCTTCTATGTTTAAAAATCTAGACTTGTCTTCAATACCTGACTCCCCTTCCTCTAGCCCTGGCCGTAAGAGTTATTCTCATTGTGCAATGTTTAGAGCTTTTATTGTTATTAAGCTTTAAGATTCGGTACAATTTCTGACCTTTTAGATTATCTCACACAATAATCTTATCATTGCTCATCTTTGTGACTTTAACATCCTTAAACCTCTTTCTTCTTATTGACTTTCCGTCATTTTATTAATGACTTCTCTCATGATTATTTGACCTCTATTTTTCAAAATCAGGTCAATATCCTCAAAAATATGGGCATTATCTCCGGTAAGTTTATTTCCATGGATTCTACCCCTATATTAAAAAACATATTATTGTTTATATCCCTCCTAATCTACCAAACTTTTCTACAGATATTGTAACATACAAATTTTCCAATGTCTACTATACTTTAGTATAGTCTTTATTACATTTCCAGTTAATGTTTACATAATTAAGCAAAAAAACTATACTAAAGTATAGCCCCAAATTTTAGTCCATATCTATCAAGTTTAACTTAATCGCTTTTGCTACTGCCTCTTTGATATTTTTTACTTCAAGTTTTTCTACTATCTTTCTCTTGTGATACTTCACAGTCACAACTTCTATCCCAAGAGCTTCTGCTATGTCTAATCCTCTGTATCCCTTTGCCTCTAATGCCAGTATTTTTATCTGGCTGTCATTTAATTTTATCTTTATCTCATTTAGCTCTTTTTCTTTCAATGTCTTTT